>CAZVQE010000157.1:0-3238 GCA_964628875.1 uncultured Anaerolineae bacterium | reverse complement strand
ATCGCCGCCGCTTCATATTCAATCAGCGACCACCGCTGCGACGACAGCGCCGCCTTGCACTGCTCAACGCGCTCATACAGCGGATACGCGTGACCCGCAAAGATCAGCGATTCAAGCGCCATCAGCCGCGCCGGATCGCTGCACTCCCCTTGCGCCTGTCGCAAAAAATTGAGCGTGTCAAGATTGCACAGTGTCGGCACATCTTGCCAGTCGCCGAGCGCATCCAGCATATGCTGCGGAAAATCGAGCTTCTGTTCGCCCCATTTCACGCCTTGACCGAACCAACGCCACAACGCACGCTTAAATAGCAATTGATCAAAGTGATCGCCCGCGATGCCAACACCGCCCGTCGCCAACACGCGCAGATCAAACTCTTGTCTCTGGAGAATCGCCACATCCAGCGTGCCGCCACCAAAGTCAAAAATCAAGATTGTGCGCGCGTGCGGTTGCGTCTGCGTAAATGAGCGCCCCGCCGCGATGGGCTCCATCACAAAATCCACCTGCGCAAAACCTGCCAACTCAGCCGCCTGACGCAGGCGTGACTCTGCGCGTTGATTTGCAGCCTCGTCACTCGCGCCCACAAAATTCACCGGACGACCAAACGTCGCGCGCGTGACCAATTCACCCAGCTCATGCTCAACACGCGCCCGCACATGTCGCAAAAACTGTGCAATCAATTCCTCAAGCGCATAAAACTTGCCAAAGATTTTGGTGCCGCGATAGCTCGACGCAAGCGGACTCTTGAGCGCATGCAGCAAACGCCCAGGCGAATCGGCGTCCACATCCGCATACACGTCCACGATGGTGCTGCCGCCTTTGATCTCGTAGCCCTTCGCCGTAAACTCGGCGATGTCCACATCCAAAAAACCGATCCATTGGCTGCTCAGACGCGGAACACGTCCGACGTGTTGCGCATAGTATTTGTGAATGGCATCCGCGCCGATGTAAATATCACCGTCGCGCTCAAAGTAGAGCATGGTGCGCAATGCGTCCGCGTTTGCCGACGCATCGAGCGGGAGTACGCGCACAGCGCGATTCTCATCGCTCACCGCGACCACTGTGTTGGTCGTGCCAAAGTCAATGCCGATGTTCATAGCTGTTAGCTACTGGCTGTTAGCCGTTAGCAATCGTCAATAGATTGAGTGCGTGAGTAAGCGCCGCGTGATCAGATTAAACAAAGGCGCGTCGCTGAGCTTGGTCGTGAGCGGCACACGCATCAATGGCAACATGCCAATCTCGCCGTCGCGCGAGAGCGTCATTAGCGATGACATACGCGGCGCGCTAAAGCACGCAATCGGACGAATCTTGTTTGGCAGCGGCGCGGGTTTGCCGCCGGTCTTTTTGTGCGGCTCAAAGGCGTCGGGCATCGCCGCAACCATCGCGCCATCGCCGCCCAGCACATAGATCGGCTGACGCTCATTGACAAAGGTCGCGCCGATCACCTCGTCATTTGGGTCGAGCTTGAGCGCGGCGCTGCCGAGTGTATCAATTGCAGACAAGGGCAAACGCAGCCAGCGCCCTTGCAATGTGACGAGCAACAGATCGCTCGCGTCGCCCGCTCCGATCCACACGGGCGTGTCGGCTTCCTTTGGTGTGTAAATGGGTTGCGCCGCGAGTGAGGCTTGCTCATAGCCCGCCCATGAGAGCGCGCGCACCCACCCGCGCCGCGAACACACGACGACCCATTTGGTCTCAGCGTCAGGCAGCGCAGTGAGCGCCTCGACCTGCTCACCCTTGAGTAGATAGGTTGCGGCGACATTGCGTGCGCGCGACCAGTCGTAGTCACTGGAGAATGGCAAACTCAGCGCGCTCAATGTCACAATGCGAAAGCGCGAGGTCATGAGCGCCATTTGCCCCAGCCGCTGCACCGCCGTCCAGTAGATTGGGCGCAGCATCGCCAGCGCATCCGCATTAATCTGATCGAGCGACATGACACCCGTCTCGATGACCACCTGCGGCACGAGCAATGTGCTACCGGCTGCGACGATCATGGCAACACAACCATCGTTGAGCTTATGCTTGTCGGCAAAAGCGCGCAAGTCAGCGAGATCGTTTTTTTGCTGTTGGATGCGATCCAAAAAGTTTTGATAGTTGCCACTGCGTTTGAGTGTGACGTTTTCGATGCGCAGCTCATCATTTTGCGCGCGCAACTGGTTGATGCGGTGCGCGAGCGTCTCAACAATCGCGGCCGCATTCTCCGTATCAGCCGCAGCCACCAACGCGCGCAGGTCATCATCGGACAGATCAACAGGCGAGGTCATGAACGACCCATTTTAGGCTAGAATGCCCTTGTCAATGAAGCCGCAAGTCCGCACATGGCTGATTCGTTTGATCGCGATCGCTGCGACCGCCGTCGCCTGTTTGTCGTTGGCGACATTCTTATTATCTGGTTTGATCGCGCAGATTGCGGCGGCGCTGGGAATCGCGCTCTTAATGGTGGCGATTGTCATTAGCGTCATTTTGCTCGTTGCGGTGCGCAAGTCTGCGTCGCCCTTGCCGGAGTTACCCGCTGCCAAACTGATGGAGGTTCCGATGGGGCATTTTGCAGTCATCTGGTCTCAGCGCCAAGAGTTGCCGTCGGTGTATAGCGGACCTACAAAAGTGAGTGTTTATCCCGATCAACAAACGATTCGGCTGTTTGAATATCAAAATCGGCTCACGCGCAAATGGATGTCATTTACGACATTGGATGCACAAGTGATGCACCTCACCGTCAGCGCATTTTGGCGCTATGTGCCGGAGCTGATCAGTGTCGGGTTTAATCACCTCACGCCAAATTATGACGCCACGGATGATCTGGCGCAATTGATCCAGCATCGCGTGAGTCAATATGTATCCAGCAACCGCGCTGATGACATCAAGCGTAGCCTGCCCGCGCTCGAGCAGCGCGTGGCAAATGAGGTGCTGCGCGAGTATCAACAGATTCGCACGATGAATTTGATTGACCAACTCACGGTGCGTATCTCGCCTTCTGTCGAAGAAGTCGGCATCGAGAAAACCGTTTAGTCAAACGTCGCCGCGCGTTGTGGGTCGTCAAAGTGCGCAAAACACTCAGCCACTAACTCAGGGCTCGTGCGATAAAACGAGAGTGATGGAATCTCGTCGCGCGCAAAAAATTTCACTTCGCTGGTTTCGTGATTGGGTGCACCGCTGCCTTCGCCGATCAACTCACACATGAAAATGATTTTGTACGCGTGATAAGCAATTAACGGCTCATTCGGGTGACGATTAGCATCGA
>CAZVQE010000156.1:0-6265 GCA_964628875.1 uncultured Anaerolineae bacterium | reverse complement strand
CGCGTGACGCCAACGTATAGCAGCCGCATGCGCTCGGCGATGTATTCGAGCCGCGCCAGCCGTAGTAGATTATTCTCTTGTGGCTGCGGTTCATTAGCCACCTTCGTACGCCCAACCAGCATCTCCAGTTGTTTGCGTGCCTCAGTCGCCGGATCTGCGCCGCCAAGATACCAGACTTGACCGCGCCACTCGTTGCCGCCCGCGTCATGCGGAAACTCCTGTTGATCCACGCTGGTCAGATACACACGATCCCATTCGAGACCTTTGGCTTTGTGCATCGTCGTCACGGTCACCACACCCGGCATCGGCTCAAAGCCCGATTCCAACAAAGAGTTGCTCAAATACTTTTGGCGATTGGCGGCGATATCTTGTAGTTGATCGGCGAGGTCGCCGAGCTGTGCGGATGGGTTGCTGCTGGCGTAGCGCCGCATACTCACCGCGAGGCTGTGTGCGATTGCCAGATCGCTCTCGCGTGTCAGCACATCCTGCGCAATCGTCAAGATCAATTGATCAATCGGCAGCACACTTGCGCGCAACCACTTCGCCGCCAGCGCCGCCAGATCGCCCATCTCTTTTTGTTCGCGCTCGTTGGGTTGCAATGTGTCGGGCAGCCCTGACTCAGCAGCCACTGTCGGAAACAACAGTCGTTCAATCTTGACACTGCGCAGCAACGCATCTAGACGCTTTTCGGATTTTGAATCGGACATGCGCGCGCCGACGCCGAGCGGCAATAGTGCGCGTCGCACACGCGCAAGCGCATCGGTTGAGTTTGGCTTGGCGCAAAATTGCACCGCATTCGCCAACGCTTGCGCGACAGTGCGCACGTTTTGCGGATTTTTGAGTTGATCTTGATACAGCGCGCGATCCAGCGGTTGCTTTGCAGCGATCTGCGTTTGCTCGCGCTCGAGCGCCTCGATGATCGCTCGACCAAATGCGTTGGTTGGCGTCAAGATGGCGCAGGTTTTGTCCGCTGCCGCCAACACATATCGCAATGCACTTTGCGCCACGCGCGCCGCCTCCATCTCGTCGTTGTCAAATGTCTGTAGATTGATGCGCGCTTGCTCGGCGGGCGGATTTTGCTGCGGGTCGTCTGGCTCAGTCGGCAAAATGGGAACCGCGTCGGTCAGCGCCATCGCGCGCACCTCAACCTCAGGATGCGAAGTTGCTGACCAGTGTGCCAACCGATTCGCCAGATCAATAATCGGCTGAGCGCTACGACCACTGCGCGAGAGCGGCAACATCTGCACATCGGCGCGCCGCGTAAAGTCTCGAAAGAAGCGCACATCCGACGCGGTAAACGTCGTCATGATGGCTTGATTTGGGTCGCCCACACGCACCCAATTGTGATGATCGCGCGTGATAGTTTCGCGCGAGAGCAGTGTGAGGATATGCTCTTGCAGCGGCGTGCTGTCTTGTGCTTCATCCTCGAGAATGGTGTGCCATCGCGCGCCAAGTGATGCGCAAAAATCAGCGTCATTTTCGAGCGCAGTGATCGCGCGCCAAATCAGATCATCAAAATCCAATCGCCCGCCAAGCGACAAGATCTTGTCATAGCGTTCATAGATGGCGGCGCCGATTTGCAAAAACGGCGAGACCCTAGCTGAGTTGGCTGAGCCTACCGAAGCCATATGAATCAGTTCATTCAATTGCGCAGGTTTCAGCCGTAAATTTTTTGCCAGCCGCGTGACCTCGTTGGCGATGCGCTCGGTGACTCCGCGCCAATGCTCCAGATCGCGATCGCGTTGTTGCGCCGTGCGATCAGTCGGCAAAAAGCTCTGCCAAAAATCAGGCGCGATGACATGCGTGTAATAGCGCACGGCGTCGGTCATCGCAAAGTTGCCATTCAGCTCGTCGTCCATCTGAAAGTCAGGACTCACGCCCGCGAGATCGGGGCGCATGCGCACAATCAGATGTGCCAAGCTGTGTAGTGTCAATACGCGGTAGCCCGTGTCCGGCATGCCGCGCTCATTGAGCATGCGGCGGATGCGCGCGCGAATGTTGTCAACAGCTGAGGTCGTAAATGTGACTACGAGAATCTCGCGCTCATCGTCAGCGTTCGTTGCTTCGTTGGTGGATGCGCGCGCAATTAGCTCACTGGCGAGCGCCGCCAATGTAAATGTTTTGCCGCTGCCGGGCACGGCTGAGACCGCCATTTGGCCGCCGTTATAAGCACAGATCGCGGCTTGCTCAGGGCGCAGTTTTTGGATCATGGTTGCGCCTCCGATGTTGTCAAAGCAACACGCGCCAGTGCGCGCAATAACGGCCCATCATCTTCTTGACCGCTGATGCCAATCTGGCTACTCGCAAAAATAACTTGCTCCCGGCACCGATTCACCAAGCCGCCGATGACGCGCCGCAACATCTCACGCCGCTCGCGATGCTCATCCACCTCGGTCCAGGCTTGCCCGCGTTGCCAGCGCCGCGACAAAACATACGGATGCGTCAGCGGCTGATAGATGCGCTCGTACCAGCCGAGCGATTGCACATCTAGCCAAATCTGCACGCGCGACGTAAAGTTTGAGGTGAGATACGCATATACGGGCGCGAGCAACACGCGCCGATCATCAGGGGAATCGGTCTCGTGCGTGCTATCAAATGCCTGTGCTGCCATGATGCCCTGCGCCAGCAAATCTATGTAGCGCAAAGCTAGATCGTCATAGGTCAGATCAGGCGACTGCGCCGCCTCACGAAAATTGCGCGCCGAGCGTATCAACTTATCCAGCGCGCCCATCGCGTCTGCATCATGTGTCACGCGAAAACCCGCCAAAGTCAGCACGTGCGTAAGCAATCTTTGCCAAAATAAATCAAGCGGCTTAAGCGACACATCAACGTTGTTTTGATCGTTGAGCCAGCTTTGCAGCGTGTGATAACGCTCATAAAAACGCATACCAACGCGATTCCACAGCGCTTGGTCAGTGAGTGGCATGAGCTGACGCGTCGAGATGCGCATAGCCGCGTCAGCAATGAGCTGTGCGCGCACGATGTCGAGATCGGCGATACACATCGAGAGTGCGCGGGCGATCTCGGCGCTTGATACGGCGCGCGACCATTGCGGATGTGCCAGCTTTGCGAGCGCGATCATCGCGCGTGTCATCGGGTGATCGTAGAGCGGGCGCGATGGGCGCACGCCACGCACGCCGATATCCGCCACACGCAGTCGCTCCTCTAGCTCAAAACGCAACACATCCTCGACAAACGGCGCGACGATGGCGATCTCGTGTGCGGGTGTGCCTGAGGCGACCAACTCACTCACGCGCTCAGCGACCGCGCTGACCATGCCGCCCCAATATTTCGCGGAGAGCATGCTGACGGTTGTTTTTGTGGAATGTGAACTGCGCGTGGGTGAATTGTCAAATTGATCCATGATGGCATGCCCGAGCGCGACGACTTTAGGCGCGGCGAGTTTCGATTCACCTAAATCAACCACCTCATCGCACACGCTGCGCAACGCGCGCGCTGACTCCACATCTGCGCCAAGAAACAAACGGTAGCCGCCCAGATTGTCCTCTGCCAAGATCGCAGAGTCGCAGGTGCGCAGTAGCACACGCAAAAAGTCGTGCATCACGGGTGGGTTTTCTTCGATGTTATCCGCCAGCACATGCCGATAGCGTGCCGCGATGTAGTCCTGATAGGTTGGTGTGTGCAGCAGGCGCTGAGCAAATGTATCGGTCAACAGTGAGACATCTAATAACGCATGCTGCAGACAAAACTCACGAAAACGTTGAGCGATGTCTTGGGCGCGTTGATAACCGATTTGACGCTGAGTGTCTCCGCTCCACGCAGCGCTTAGGCGGGTGGCAATTTCATCTAGTCGAAAACCGCATTGCGCGGCTTTGTTCATGTTGTCGAGAATCTGACCTAGTAGGCGCGGGCGATACAGCTTGAGGTCGTCAAACTCGGCTGCGCGTGGCGCCACAAGTTGATCGAGAAAATATTGAGTCAGCTCAACGTTGATAAATGTCGGCTCGCGAGTAGCGTCTGCAAAGCCCGCGCGCGCGGCGATCAACGGATAAAACAGCGCGACGTGACGATATGCCAAACCATAAAGCGTTGTGATCTCAGGTTCGCCGCGCAATCGCGTGTGCGCGTGAGTCAGGGCTTCGCGGTAGCGTTCGGCTTGTGCTTGTTGCGACACTAGCACGAGGATGCGATCTGGGCGCGTGTTTGATTCGATCAGTGCGACGAGGCGCGCCACGAGATGCGACGTTTTGCCGCTGCCGGGCGCGCCTGTCAGATAGTGCGTGTGAATTGGGTTTGCCATCTTGATATCAGATGACAGCCGCAAGAGCTATTTGTTTGAGATGTGTGTGATCTTGTATTTGATCTTGCCGCCCGGTGATGTGACTTCGATGACATCGTTGGTTTTGCGCCCCAGCAACGCTTTGCCGATGGGTGATTCGTTGCTGACTTTGCCATTCATTGGGTCAGCCTCAGCTGAGCCAACCAATGTGTAATGCTCTTTTTCTTTGCCGCCAACTTCGACGAGCGTGATTTTGCTGCCGAGCCGAATGTCATTTACTGCGCCTTTTTCGTGTCCTGCGTTTTCGATGATCACCGCATTGGCTAGGATCGTCTCGATTGTCAATATCCGCCCTTCAACAAAGGCTTGCTCGTTCTTTGCGTCTTCGTATTCTGGGTTTTCTTCGACCTCGCCTTCGGTCATCGCCTCGTGCAAGCGCTGCGCAACCTCAGCGCGGCGAACTGTTTTGAGATGCTCTAGCTCTGCCTCTAGTTTTTTTAGACCCTCAGGGGTCAGGTATTCTTGTGAAACCATAGGGTTTTATTTCCGTTAATTAAGGTGTTTAGCAGGGATGCAAAAGTCTGACACAGTTGGTGTCAGACTTGGTATATGCTAAATGGGCTTTTGCCCGCAAACTTTGCAAACTAATTATACATTCTATTGTGTTGCGTTTGCTACTTTAAAAATCTGTTTATCACGCTGTTGGCGTTTTGCCCAGCGAGCAATACGCTCGGCGATACCTTGCACGACTTCATCCGGCACACCATTTGGCGCGGTGGACTTAGGTCTAAAGTCGCATGGATCATTGACGTAATCTACGACTTGCCATGTGTTGTGCTCGTCCAGCGCGATCTCAGTGCTAAATAGATTTAAGCCGCATAATGTAGCGATCTGTTGCGCCATGCCCCTCAACACGTCGAGATGAAAACGTGCCTCATCCAACTCGGTGACGATTTGTTGGTCATGCGTGCGATCATCTGCCCAACACAAAAATGTGCTGCCACACGCGTAAAACACACGAAACCACGCGCGGCGATTGCCGAGCATGCGCGGCGTGACCCATGCTTGGACGAGGGTTTCGTCGTCGCGCCAGTCTTGGCGCGCGCTCAACACGTTGCTCCACAGACTTTTGGGTTGCAATACGCCGCTGCCGCCGCTGTGCGCGCCTTTGATCGAGAATTGTGCGCCGAGCGCTTGCAGATCACGCGCGGCGATTTCAGCTTCTTTGTCAACGGACGGCAAAATCATCAAATACGGCACACGCAAACCGTGCGACATCAGCGTGTAGTGCATGTGCGGTTTGTTCCAGCTTTCGCGCACCTTTGCGTATGCGTTTAGCACGTGCGACACATGCTGAGTCACGCTGTCGGTGTGAATCTCATAGTCGCCGCCCCAATCCCATGCGCGATCAATGACACATTGCGCCTTGAGATCGCCGCTGCTCAATCGCGACGGTAACTGTTTTAAATCTGCTTCGCCAATTGAGTGATGCGACAGCCCATGACGCTCACAGGCAGCTTGGAGCAATTTGATAAACGGCGTGTCAAATTCCCACGCCCAGATGATGAGCAGGTCGGTCATTTGACCCACGCCCGTGCTTTGATGAGATAGTCGCGCATGATTCTATTAATTGGGTTGGCAATTTAACACAATTTGAGTTGAGCAAAGGTGTCATCTGTCATTCTGAACGAAGTGAAGAATCTCTAATGCGTGAATATGCGCATCAGAGATTCTTCGTTGCTTTGCTCCTCAGAACGGCAAGCCAATCGAGTAGCTACCTCAGTTTTTGGCACTACAATCTTCGCATGATTACGCAAATTCCATTTGGACGCACAGGACACAATAGCACGCGCACGTTGTTTGGCGCGGCGGCGCTTGGCAAAGTCACGCAATCTGAGGCAGACGCGACGCTCGATGTGTTGCTTGCGTATGACGTCAACCACATTGATACCGCCGCGAGCTACGGCGACAGCGAGCTACGCATTGGTCCATGGATGCGGCGACACCGCAGCAATTTCTTTTTGG
>CAZVQE010000155.1:0-6295 GCA_964628875.1 uncultured Anaerolineae bacterium | reverse complement strand
ACACACTGCAAAATGGACCTGATGCAGTTGCGCTATATCTCAATAGCCCAACGGTATTTGTCACAGGCGCGCCTGTCACCACCACAAACCTGCTAGATGCAATTGTGTATGGCTCAAATGACCCGACGGACACCGGGCTAATCGGATTGCTCAATTCGGGACAATCGCAGGTGAATGAGGCTCAATTCAACAAACCAACCACCGAATCCATGCAACGCTGTGCTAACGGCACGGGCGGGCAACGCAACACAAGCAGCTACCTCGCAAACACGCCAACGGCTGGCGGCGCAAACAATTGTGTGCGTCCAGTGACCCCGGTGTTACCGCCGACCGAGACACCTGAGCCAAAACCACCCGCAACATTTATCATGATCAATGAGATTGACGCCGATACGCTCAATACGCTGGTGAGCGTGCAAAGCGCCGATCAGCCCGAAGCTAACGACGACATGGAATTTATCGAGCTGTATGACGGCGGCAAAGGCTACACATCCCTCGACGGTTTGGTGCTGGTGCTCTACAACGGCAACACTGGTGCTGTGTATCGCTCGATCAGTCTGTATGGTCAGACTACTGATGAGAATGGCTACTTTGTCATCGGCAGCTACAACTTGCCCGAAGCGGCCATTCATTTAGCGCCGAACACCATCCAAAATGGACCTGATGCAGTCGCGCTATACGTCGGCAGCACTGGACAATTTCCGTATGACGAACCTGCGACAACCACCAATTTGGTAGATGCGGTTGTGTATGGCACAAACGACGATATCGCATACAACTTATTGAGCTTGCTCAATCCGGGTCAGTCACAAGTGAATGAGGGTTTGGGCAATTTGTCGGCGAGCAACTCAAGTGGACGCTGCCCGAACGGCAAAGGCGCTCAGCGTAACACTGAAGGATTCTGGCAGAGCCTGCCATCGCCCGGACGCGAAAATGACTGCGTCAATGTCGTGCCAAGTCCGACACCAACGGCTACCTCAACGCCGACGCCAACTTCGACACCCATTCCACAACCGGTCAAACATGTGATGCTACCAATCATCATGCGGTAATAAAAAAGAGTGGCGGAGTTTTTAGATTCCGCCACTCTTTTTACCCCATCAACATCTTTGCCGCAATCAGCGCAAGCACAACGATCAAACCGATGACGATCACGTGTCTCAATGATGCGCGTCGAAATCCAAACCAACTACCGCGCGCGCCGTCACGATCACGATATCGTCGTCTGCGATAGCGCCACATATCAGATGTGAATCGGAAGTCCTTCGACTCCGTGCGCGGCTTCCATCAGCGCCTCGCTCAGCGTCGGATGAGCATGCACGGCATGTGCGATCTCATCGGGCGTGAGTTCGGCTGATTTCGCCAACACAAATTCTGGCAACAACTCAGTCACATCGGGACCCACCATGTGGATGCCAAGTATCTCGCCATATTTGGCGTCGCCCACAATCTTGATAAAGCCATCTTTGTTGTTGAGTGCGAGTGAGCGACCGTTGGCGCTGAATGGGAACTTGCTGACTTTGACGCTGTAACCTTTTTCTTTTGCTTGCGCCTCAGTCAGTCCCATGCTCGCCACCTGTGGATGTGTATAGGTGCAACGCGGCATCGCGTCATAGTCCAGCTTTGGCAGGCGCTCGTTGTATTTGCCTTGTTTTTGTGCAATGGCTTCTGCGGCGATGATGCCCTGCGCGCTGGCAACATGTGCGAGTGCGAGTTTGCCCGTCACATCGCCGATGGCATACACGCCCGCGACATTAGTGGCAAACGTATCGTCGGTCATGATAAATCCGCGCTCAGTCTTGACGCCGACTTGCTCAAGTCCAATATTCTCAGTGTTTGGCTTGATGCTAATGGCAACCAGCACCGTTTCAGCTTCAAGTGATTGCATAGCTTTCCCATCGTTAAAGTTCACCGTCACGCTATTGGCGTTAATCGTCGCACCTTCGACTTTTACGCCTGCCATCGTCTTGATGCCTTGTTTGGTGAATTGCTTTACAACCTCCGCGCTGACTTCTTCGTCCTCACGCGGCAGGATGCGCGGCAACGCCTCTAGCACCGTGACCTCTGTGCCGTATGCGCGAAATACATTTGAAAACTCCATGCCTATCGCACCGCTGCCGATCACAATCATAGATTTTGGAGCAGTCTGCACTTGCAATGCTTCTTTCGAGGTCAGCACGCGTTTGCCGTCGACCGGTAAAAATGGCAACGCCATCGGACGCGCGCCCGTTGCAATGATGATGTTTTTGAAATCAATCGTTAGTCCATTGACTTCGAGCGCATTTGCCGATTTGAGTTTGCCTTCGCCTGTGATGACCGTGACCTTGTTCTTCTTCATCAAAAACTCGACGCCTTTTACAAGGCGCTGGCTCACGTCACGGCTGCGTTTGTGCGCCACGCCATAATCCACCTGCAAGTTTTCAAAAGTGAAACCGTAGGTTTTACCTTCGCGCAAAATCTCCATCACCTCGGCGTTACGAAGTAAAGACTTCGTCGGGATACAGCCCCAATTGAGACACACACCGCCAAGATGCTCCTTTTCAACAATCGCAACTGACAAGCCGAGCTGTGCTGCGCGAATCGCCGCAACATATCCGCCCGGACCTGCGCCTAAAACAACAAGATCAAATGATTGATTAGCCATAGCAATATGTGCCATTGTACGCGGCTCAGCGCAAATACAGATTGTGATCACTCATAAATTTCGATTGCACATACACCTTTCACAAAAGTGAGGAAATGACACGAAGCCCGCTTGACAATCTAGGTAACTTCCATCACAATCAGCTTATATATTTAAATAGGAGTACTCCAAAGATGACCAATCCATCAACCAAACCGTGGTTCGCGTTTTACGAAAACGGCGTGCCAAAAGAAATTGAAGTCCCAAATAAAACGTTGGATGATTTTTTGCGCGACTCAGCAAAAACACATCCGCATCATGTCGCCACAAACTTTGTGCTGAAATATTTGGCGGGTGGCAAGCTGACCGCCGGCGGCAAATTAACCTTTGCGCAGCTCAATAACATGGTAGATCGCTTTGCGGCATCGCTCTCAGAGCTAGGCGTCAAAAAAGGTGATCGCATTTCACTGATGTTGCCAAACTCGCCGCATTTCATCATCGCATTTTTTGGAGCGATGCGCATCGGCGCGATAGTCGTCAACACAAACCCAACATACACAGGGCGCGAGATCAAACATCAAGTCAATGACAGTGGCTCAGAGACGATTGTTATTTTGAATTTGTTTTTGCCGCGCCTTATGGAGGTGATCAAAGACACACCGATCAAACGCACTATCGTCGCACAAATCCATGAAACGCTGCCGTTCCCATTCCAACAGCTCGTGCACAGTAGCCAACGCAAAGAGAAAGAATGGGTTGAGGTTACGCCTGCGCCCAACCAATATCTATTTGGCGACCTCATCAAGGCAAACAAAAAGCCACCACAAGTTGTCATTGATCCAGCAGATGTGGCTCTGTTTCAGTACACCGGCGGCACAACGGGATTGCCAAAAGCCGCTATGCTGACTCATCGCAACCTCGTGGCAAACGTCGTGCAAACCGCCGCATGGCAAAACGTTAGCGACCACGAAGTAATAATGAGCGCCATTCCATTTTTCCATGTGTATGGCATGACCGTATGCATGATCTATGGGGTTTACCGAGCGGCTGAGCTCGTGATTGTGCCAAATCCACGCCCAATCGAGAATGTCATGAATATCATCACCCACGAGCGTTGCAACACCTTTCCGGGTGTGCCTGCCATGTACATCGGCATCATCAACAACCCAAATCTGGCGAAATACGATCTCAAGAGCATTCGTGTTTGTATCAGTGGCAGCGCGCCATTGCCAATCGAAGTGCAAGAAAAGTTTGCGCAACTCACCGGTGGCAGATTGGTCGAGGGCTATGGCATGACCGAAGCCTCACCCGTGACACACTGCAATCCAGTCATTGGCGAGCGCCGTTCAGGAAGTGTCGGGCTACCCTACCCAAGCACAGAATCCAAAATCATTAATTTGGAAGACGGCGCCGAACTCACTGACTACGAAAATCAAACAGGCGAGATATGCGTGCGAGGCCCGCAAGTGATGAAAGGCTATTGGAACAAAGAAGAAGAGACAGCCAACACGATTGACAAAGACGGCTGGCTGCACACAGGCGACATAGGTCGCATGGATAAAGACGGCTACTTTTACATCGTAGATCGCAAAAAAGACATGATCAACGTCAGCGGTCTTAAAGTGTTGCCACGCGATGTCGAAGAAGTGTTGTATTCACATCCGAAAGTGTTTGAAGCAGTGGTAGCGGGCATCCCGCATCCGCAACGCGGCGACGACACGCTCAAAGCTTTTATCGTGCTAAAGCCAAATGAGCAATGTACCGCCGATGAGATGAAAGCCTACTGCGCCAAAGAGCTTGCACCGCACAAAGTGCCGCGTGAGTTCATCTTCCGCACAGAGCTGCCAAAAACTCAGGTCGGCAAAATCCTAAGGCGTGTGCTGGTAGAAGAAGAAAAGGCTAAACAACAAAAGTAGATAGACGACGAACGTCGTTCTGGACAAAGCAACTAAAAATCCCTGCGATTCACGTCGCAGGGATTTTTAGTTGCTCGGCTTATCGGTGTGACTTGCGTTTTTGTGTTGGAGAATTAGACTCCAAATGAGCAACATACCCGCTTTGATCCGCGCACGTCATATGACACGCCACTACACAACACAAGACGTGAGCGACCATGATGTCGCTACGCTAATTGAGGCTGCCACACTCGCGCCATCGCCACACAATCGTCAACCGTGGCGTTTTGTCATCCTGCGCGGCATGCGCAAAGATGCGCTTGCACAGACGATGGCGGCGCAACTTCGCGCAGACCTAACGCATGACGGTGTGCCGACGCAACTGATCGAGCGCGATGTTCAACGTTCAACACAGCGCATCATGAGCGCGTCTGTTGCGATTCTCACCTGCCTGAGCATGGCTGAGATGGATCGCTACACTGACGCACGGCGTAATGCAAATGAGCGCTGGATGGCAGGTCAAGCCGTCGCCTGTGCCACGCAAAACATTTTGCTTACAGCCGCTCACTTAGGGCTTGGTGCGTGCTGGATGTGCGCACCGCTCTTTTGCGGCGACCTCGTGCGAGGCGAGTTGCAACTCGCCGCAGATTGGGAACCGCAGGCGGTGATCTTGATCGGTCACGCGGCAGACACAGGCAAATTGAAACCACGCAGACCTATCGCTGAAATTGTGCGTTATGTGTGACTTTGTTTGCGGCGGTCATTCCACCAGTGCAAGATAACTGGAATCAACGAAATAAAAATCACAGCGATCAGCGCTACTTCGAGATTTTTTTTGATAAATGGAATATTGCCAAAAAAGTAACCCACCAGCGTCAGCAACACCGCCCACAAGAAACCACCGATCAAGTTGAACAGCAAAAATCGCTTGTAGTCCATTTCCACAGCGCCCGCGACAATCGGCGCAAAGGTGCGCACAAATGGGACAAAGCGCGCCAGCACAACTGCCTTGCCGCCGTGTTTGTCGTAAAACGCCTTTGCGTCGAGCAAATGTTTGCGTTTGAAGAAGCGTGAATCCTCGCGGCTAAAGATGCGTGGTCCGGTTTTTTTGCCAAACCAGTAGCCGACATTGTCACCTAGCACTGCCGCCGCAAAAAGCAACGGCACGAGAATCCAAATGTTAAATAGCGGTTTTTCGAGCGCCGCAAATGTGCCTGACGCGATCAACAAACTATCGCCCGGCAAAAAGAATCCAAAAAACAAGCCACTCTCGGCAAAGATGATGCCGGCAACCACCGCATACGTCAGCCATGACAGGGGTCCTTGGCTAAGTGCGGTCAAAATGTTTTCGATTATTTCGATCATGTTCGCGCGCGGATTTTACCAGCCGCCCTTGCTATACTCGCAAATCGTGCCAACCAAACGCAACTGGATCCACTATGGCGTACAACTCGGTGTGCGTGTCGCACTCATCGCCAGCATCATCTTTGCGGCGGTGTGGTGGGTCGCGCTGATCCCGCAGATGTGGCGTCCGATCTTTCGTTGGACAGATTGGCTGGCGAGTGGTGTGTTTTTGTTCTCGATGGGCATGTTAATTGGGCTCGCGGTCGCCACCGCACTCGGTGCGCTCAATGGCGCGTTGATCGCCGCGACGCTACTGCGGCTACAACTCAGCGCCGCCCAATCAGCGCTGGTCGGTGCGCTCATAGCAGTGATGACAGCGCTCATCGTCGGTGTCGCCAATCGCGGCGTCATCATTCCAAACAACTTTCAGACC
>CAZVQE010000154.1:0-6300 GCA_964628875.1 uncultured Anaerolineae bacterium | reverse complement strand
GATAGCAATATCGAGGTAGCGTTCAAATTGTGGGTTGCTCCGCCCATGCCCCTCAGCGATGTTTGAAGCAATTGAAACCGATGATCGGCGCATCTGTGATGACAATCCAAATTGCTCTGTTTTTGGAAATTTTTCAGTAATTGCGTAAATTTCAGTTGCAAGCTCGACAGCTTGTTGCCACACACGCAAATCTTTGAAATTCCTAACCTTTTCCACACTTCCTGCTTCCTACTATCTGCCTGCTATCGACTACCTGCTATCTGCCATCAACTGTATAAACTCATCAAACAAATATTGTGAATCATGTGGACCGGGTGACGACTCGGGGTGATATTGCACGCTAAACGCGCGCAGGCTCTTGGCACGCAAGCCCTCGCAGCAATCATCGTTGAGATTGACGTGGGTCACCTCAATGCCCGACGCAAGTGAATTAGCATCCACTGCAAATCCGTGATTGTGCGCCGAGATTTCGACCGCGCTTGTGTCACTAAATTTGACCGGTTGATTGCCGCCGCGGTGCCCGAATTTCAACTTGTAAGTGCTGCCGCCGAGCGCAAGACCGAGTAGCTGATGTCCGAGACAGATTCCAAAAATCGGCACTTTGCCGAGCAAGTCCTTGATCGTTTGAATGGCGTAGGTCACCGCCGCAGGATCGCCGGGACCGTTTGAGAGAAATACACCATCAGGTTGCATTGCCAACACATCGGCGGCGCTGGTGTGCGCTGGCACGATCGTCACGCTACATCCATGTTGCGTGAGCAGGCGCAAGATGTTGCGCTTGATGCCAAAGTCAAATGCGACGACCTTATATTGAGAGGAAGAAGGGACGAAAGGCAGAAGGGAAAATTTTGAACCATCTCGTCTTCTGCTTCTCTCTTCGTCCCATCCGTAGGCTTGCTTGCATGTCACCACCTTAGCCAAGTCCAAGCCATTCATGTTAGGCGCGTTGCGTGCGAGCGCAATGACATGCTGCGGATCAACATTGCTGCTGCTAATGGCGCAGTTTTGCGCGCCGTGTGTGCGGATGTGCCTCACCAGTGCGCGCGTATCCACATCGGTGATGCCGACTACGTTACGCGATTTGAGATAGTCGTCGAGTGATATCTGCGCGCGCCAATTTGACACAATCGGACTCGCCGCGCGCACGACAAACCCCGCCGCCCACGCGCGATCCGATTCATCATCATCGGGCGTCGCGCCATAGTTGCCGATGTGCGGCTGGCTCATGGTGATGACCTGACCGCAATACGACGGATCAGTGATGATCTCCTGATAGCCGGTCATGCTGGTGTTAAATACGATCTCACCCGTTGTTTCGCCGATGGCGCCGAGTGCTGCGCCGTGCCACAGCGTGCCGTCCGCGAGCGCAAGTAGTGCGGGTATGTTTTCGTTCTCCATGCAGAATCCAAAATAAACCCCGAAATTTTCTAGACTTCGGGGTTTCGTTTTATTTATGAATGTGTCTTTTGGACGACGTTCGGCGCTGAGTTTATCATCGCTTTTGCTCCCGCTTGCACTTGTTCGCGTGTCGGGAGCGCCAGACTGAATAGCGCCGCGACGAGCGGCAGCGCCGATGTCATGATGAGCGCCGTGAATAATCCAAGCCGCTCAGGTTCCGCCAAAAAACCAGTGATGGTTTGCCCGATTCCACCGGTCGCAAACGCAAAGCCGAGTGTCAAACCGGATGCCAATCCAGCCCCCTTTGGAAATAACTCTTGTGCCAACACGATGAGCGGAGGCCATGCCATGCCGGTCAAAAAACCAAGCACGGGCGCGATCAGAAACATACGCCAATCTTGCACGCTCCAATAAGCATAGATCAACGGCGTGGTGGCGATAAACGAAGTCAGCAGTACCTTGCGTCCGCCAAAACGATCTGCCGCATAGCCGCCCATGAGTGAGCCGAGTGCAAGGGCGATCAGATTGATAAATGACATCTGGCTGCCGACAGTCACGTCAAAGCCCGGCAGCGACTTGACATACGTCGGCGTAAAAAAGGTAATGGCAGATTGCACCCACGCGCGCGCGGTCATCACAAGCATGAGCGCCAAAATCCCAAATCCTGTGAATGCCATGTTTCGCGCGATGCTGCCTTTGGATTGGGTCTTTGCGGGTTGATTGCGATCAATGACGAAGTAGAGCAGCGGCGCAATGACAATGCCGAGCAATGAGACGAATGGCATGCCCGCAAAGCCAAAATTTGCCAAAACAAATCCGCTGACCAGCGGACCAAACGCAAAGCCGCTATTGCCGCCAAGCATAAAAATCGCCATGCTCATCGTCTTTTTATTGCCTGCGTTTTTGGTTGCGCCTGACGCACCCTGCGGATGAAACGCCGCTGAGCCAAGCCCGGCAATCGCAGCACATAGAAGCAATGTGCCATAGCTCGGCGCAAATGCCATTAGCCCCTGAAAAACGGAAATCAAAAATACGCCGCCGCTGACAAATAAACGCCCGCCGTAGCGGTCACCAAAGTAACCAAACAACGGTTGTGACAGTGACGAGAAGATTGTATAAAACGAAGCTACAAATGCCGCCTCAGAAATCGAAAGCCCCAACTTGGCGGAGACGTAAACCATTAGCACTGGAATCGCACCCGAATACAAATCGGTCATGAAATGACTCAGCGCGAGCAGCCAGAGCGGGCGATTGCGTGTGAGGGGAATCGAAGGCGACATGCGCCGATTATGCAATACATTCTCATATACTTAGTTGATATGAATTTGCTCCCCAAGCCAAAAGAGATTCGCCAGACCGGTGGCAAGTATTTGCTTGCCGACGACAAACGCATTATCATCAGCACGCCGCATCCACTCGAGCTATTTTTTACGGCGCGTCGTTTGCAGACTATATTGCGCGCGTATGCTGAGATGAATTGGGAGATCGCCGCATCGCATGTCGGTGCGCCCGAAAATGTTGGCGTCGAGTTGATCGTTGATGCGAGCGCCATTCACCATACACAAGGCTATCAACTCAGCATCACGCCCGAACGGATAAAGATCATCGGCGGTAGCAACGCGGGCGTGTTTTATGGCGTGTGCACGTTGATGCAACTGATAAAAACTGAACTCGGCGGCGCAAAAAAATCTCTACCGTGTGCCACGATCAATGACGCGCCCGACTTTGCTGCGCGCGGTGTGATGCTCGATATCAGCCGCGACAAAGTGCCGACAATGCAGACGCTATTTGAGTTGGTTGATCGTTTTGCAGAATGGAAACTCAATGAATTGCAGCTCTACACGGAGCATACGTTTGCGTATCAAAATCATCGCGTCGTGTGGCAAGACTATTCACCGATGACCGCCGAGCAAATCCTCGAACTCGACGCATATTGTCGTGAGCGATTTATCGAGCTGGTGCCCAATCAAAATTCACTCGGACATTTGTTGAATTGGCTTAGGCATCCCGAATACGCCGACCGCGCCGAAAATATTGATGGTTGGGATGCGCCGTGGTTCCATTACACAACGCCGTTTAGCCTCAATCCATCTGACCCGCGCAACCTCGACCTACTGCGCGAATGGTACGATGAGTTGTTGCCAAACTTCACCTCGAAGATGTTTAACGTCGGCTTTGATGAGACATTTGACGTCGGGCAAGGCAAGAGCAAAGCCGAAGCAGAACGCATCGGCAAAGGGCGCGTGTACCTCAACTTTTTGAATAAGGTCAATGCTGAGGTGCGACAGCGCGGACGCCGTATGCAATTTTGGGGCGATGTGATTGTCAATCATCCTGAGCTTGTGCCTGAGCTGCCGCGCGATGCGATTGCGCTGGAGTGGGGCTACGAAGCCAATCATCCATTCAAGGATCACAGCCAACTCTTTGCAAAATCAGGTGTGCCGTTTTATGTGTGTCCGGGCACGTCTGCGTGGAACTCATTGATCGGGCGCACGGATAACACAACTGCGAATTTGTTGAATGCCGCCGAAAATGGGCGCAAAAATGGCGCGGTGGGTTATCTGATTACCGATTGGGGCGACTACGGTCACTGGCAAGTGTTGCCCGCGAGCTACGTCGGATTTGCGTATGGCGCGGCGCTGTCGTGGAGCCTCGACGCCAACCGCGATCTCGACATCGCGCGTGCGCTCAACACGCATGTGTTTGATGATGCGAGCGGCATGATGGGTGAATTGCTGATGCGGCTGGGCAACGTTTATAAGCACGCGCCGATCATCCACAACTCAAACGCTGTCGTGCAAAACGTGTACTCATTGACGGTTGGCGGACCCTTTGCCAAAGGTGTGGCGCTCACGATCCAGCAAATTCGCGCGATGCGCAAGGCGATTGACACTGCGATGCGCCCCATTCACAAAAACAAAATGCAATGCGCCGACGCCAAGCAAATCACCGCTGAGGTCGAATGGGCAGCGGATATGCTGCGGCATCTATGTGACTTTGCGCTGTATCAAAAAAAGCCGACGCGCGCGACGGCTAAAAAACTGGCTAGCGAGTTGCGTGGTTTGATGCGCCGACATCGCGCGCTGTGGCTCAAACGTAATCGTATCGGTGGCTTGCGCGACAGCCTCGACCGCTTTGACAAAGTACTGAAGTTTTACCAATCTGAATCACGCAAAAAGTAGCAATCGCAAAATTTATGAAACTTGAAACAATTGCCGTTCATGTCGGGCGCGAGCTCGAAACGCATACGCGCGCGGTGACACCCTCGATCACATTGGCGACGACGTTTGAGCGCAACGCCGATGGCACGATGACTCCCGATCAACACATCTACACACGCGCCAGCAACCCAAACCGCGTTGCACTCGAGCGCACCATCGCCACGCTGGAGGGCGGCGCGACGTGTTGCGCGTTTTCATCTGGCATGGCGGCCGCGAGCGCGATTTTACAGATTCTCAAGACAGGCGATCACGTCATCATGCCTGACGATCAATATCACGGCGTGCGGCATGTAGCGCATGAGTTTTTTGCCGAATGGGGCTTGCAGGTGACATGGGTGGATCAGAGCGATATTCGCAACGTCGAGAACGCCATTAGCCCCAACACAAAACTCATCTGGTGTGAGACACCTTCCAACCCGTTGCTCAAAATCGTTGATCTGCACGCCGTCGCCGCACTCGCCAAAAAAGCCAATATCATGTGCGCGTGTGATAACACATGGGCGACGCCGATTTTTCAGCGCCCTCTTGAGATCGGCTTTGACATCTCATGGCACTCGACCACCAAGTATTTTGGCGGTCACAGCGACGTGCTCGGTGGCGCGGTCGTCTGGCGCGAGGACAGTGACGCCGCAAAACGTATGCGTAGTTGGCAAACGTTGGGCGGCGCGGTGCCGTCGCCATTTGATTGTTGGCTGTTGCAGCGCAGCATCCCGACCATGCCGTATCGCATGCGCGCACAGACTGCCAACGCACAACGCGTCGCCGAATTTTTGGAGCAACATCCGCGTGTGCAACGGGTGAGCTATCCGGGTTTGCCGTCGCACCCGAGTCACGCGATTGCCAAACGTCAAATGTCGCAGCTCGGCGCCATGTTGTCGTTTGAAGTGCGCGGCGACGAAGCCATGACATTGGCGGTCACCTCGCGCGTGCGTGTGTTTACGCGCGCGACGAGCCTCGGTGGTGTGGAGAGCTTGCTAGAGCATCGCGCGTCCATCGAAGGTGCAGACACCAAGACGCCGCGCAACCTCATTCGCGTGTCGGTCGGGCTCGAACACGTGGATGACCTGATCGAAGATTTGGATCAGGCGTTGGATTAGTTGCGCGTCGTGAATCAATCACTTAGCATCGTCTCGGTCGGCGAATGCACGCTCGATGAATACATCGAGCAAGGCGTGACAAAAATTGGCGGTATCTCGCTCAACTTTGCGGTGCATGCCAAACGCAGCGGCGCAAGCCGTGCGTCGCTCGTTAGTCGCGCGGGCAATGAGACTAATCTCGTGCGTGCCAAATTACACGAAGAAGGCATAGACGACAGACACGTGCATGTGTGCGTCGGTGCGACCGCGCGCCAAAAAATTATCTTGCGCGACGGCGAGCGCATCTTTCCTGTTGGCGGATATTCATTTGGCGTGATGCAGGGTTTTGAGTTGGGCGAATCGGACGCGCAGTTTGTGAGGCGGCACGATGTGTTGAGTTGTGCGCTGTTTACACAAACGCGCGCGTTGTTTGAGCAGTGCATGTTTTTGGATTTTGCAGGTGCGCGTGTGGCGGACTTTTTGGATCTGGCTGATTTTGACTTTGATGTGCGCGTCGTCGAGCGCTATTTGCCGATGTTGTGCGTGGCGTTTGTCAGCGCGGACGATGCCATGCTCGCCAAACTGCGCTTGGTGCGGTTGCCGCC
>CAZVQE010000153.1:0-6300 GCA_964628875.1 uncultured Anaerolineae bacterium | reverse complement strand
AACACCGAAGACGCGCTCGCGCTGATGCCCGCCTATGAGCAACTGTTGGCTGATATCAAGCCCGATCTCGTGCATGCGGGTCCCGTGCAGAGCTGTGGTTGGATGACCGCGCTCGCCGATTTTCATCCGCACGTGTTGATGTCGTGGGGCTCAGATATTTTGGTGGAATCGGATCGCAGCGAGGCGATGCGATGGATCACCCGTGACGCTCTACGCGGCGCAGATGGCTTTGTGTGTGATTGCGATACTGTGCGAGCAAAGGCGGATGCAATTGCGCCATTGGCAGGCAAGGTCATCGCGCAATTTGCGTGGGGCATTGATCTAGCGTCTTTTCCGATGCGCGACTTTTCGCGCGCATCGAGCGATGTGTTTAATGTGCTCTCGACACGCAGCTTTGAAAAGCTGTATGGCGTCGAGGCGCTTGTGGCGGGATTTTGTCGCGCGTGGCGACAGATGCCTCAGTTGCGGCTGACGATGTTGGGCGATGGCAGCTTGCGCGATTCGATCCGCGCGATTGTGCATCAGTATGGCGCGGACAAAGCCGTGAGTTTGCCCGGCATGATCCCACACGATCAGCAGCCACAGTATTTTGCAAATGCCGATGTATATCTCAGTTGTGCGCATAGCGACGGCGCTTCGATCTCGTTGCTCGAGGCGATGGCAACGGGTTTGCCGGTGATCGTCACAGACATCCCAAGCAATCGTGAATGGGTGACGCCCGATATCAATGGCTGGCTGGCGCCGGCGGGCGACATACGACGCATCGAGCAAGCCATCTTGCAAGCGGCAACACAAAATCAGCAAGCGCGGCAAGCCATGAGCGCGCGCAATCGCGCTGTCGCTGAGTCACGCGCAAACTGGGACACCAATTTTGAAAAGCTAATCGAGGCATATCAAGAACTGTTGTAATAAAAGTTCCAAGTCCCCAGCCGCCAGTTCTCAGCTACAAACTCCGAACTGAGAACTCTGCACTGGGAACTGGAAACTCTGAGCTGGGAACTGAAAGATGAAACGCGTTTTATTTTGGCATCCAAAGACGATCTGGTTTCGGCAGTATGAGACGGCGCTGGAGCTGGTCGAAAATTATTTGCAGAAAGACTATGAGGTGATCTGGCTGAGCTGTGACGCAAAGCTGGAGACCTGCGCGGCAAACCCCGAACATCGCCGCTCGATCTGTGTGCGCTGTCAGTCACGCATGCACTCAGGCATGACGTGGGCGCGTCAATCGCCGCACGGCAGCACGCGCGTGTTGCCGTTTTATGAGCTGACGGCGGAGCAACACAAAGTCGTGGATGAGCTGGCAAATGTCAATATCAGCACGCGCGAAGAACTCAAGCAGATTCGCGTCGAAGGCTCGGACATCGGCTGGGCGGCGCTCAGCTCGGTGATCTCACAACTACGCGAGCCCAAGCCCGATTTGCAAGCCAATATCGCGCTGATCCGCCGCAGCCTGCGCAGCGCAGCCATGGTGCATTTTTCGTTTTCAAATCATTTGCGCGCGATGCAGCCCGACGAATGCGTGATTTATAACGGGCGCTTTGCGGAGGTGCGACCGGCGCTGCGTGCGGCGCAATCACTCAGCGTGCCGTGCTATGTGTTTGAGGGGCTGGCGGGCGTGATAGATCAATACACGCTGACGCGCGACAGCTACTTGCATGATTTGAATGTGTTTAAGCGCGAGATGGAAGACGCCTATCGCGCGTCACCGTTGAGCGAGGAGCAGAAGCTCGACATCGTGCATGACAACTTTAGGCGCAACCGCATCTATTGGTTCCCGACGGAGGAGATGCCGGTCAATCCGCAGCTCGTTGCGCCACAGCCGCGCCGCGACTTTGGCAAGTCGGTGCGTGTGGCGATCTACAACTCATCGGAGGATGAATTTGCGGCGATCCCGGGCTGGGAGAATCCGCACTATGCGGATCAAAATGACGGCATCGAAAAGATTTTGCAGGCATTTGAGGGACGCGATGATATTCAGTTTGCATTGCGCGTGCACCCCAACCTGAGCAAGCTCGACAATTCGCAGACACAGTTTTTGGATGGGCTGCCAGCGCGATTCCCCAAGCTCGAGTACATCGGCAGCCGCTCGCCGCTCAGCTCGTACGAGTTGATGGAGCGCAGTGATTTGGTGCTGACGTTTGGCTCGACGATTGGCATTGATGCGGTGTATTTTGGCAAGCCTTCGATTTTGATGGGCACGTCGTTTTATGAGGATTTGGGCGCGCAGATTCGTCCGCGCTCGCACGCGGATTGTGTTCAGATGATTGAGAATTACATTCGCACGGGCGAATTGCCGAGCGTAGGCGACGTTGAGACCGCGCTCAAAAAATATGGCTTATTCCGCAAGGCGTATGGATTTCCCTATCATCATGTGAAGGTGCATTGGCCCCAAAATTACTCGATGATGCGTGCCGGACAGGAGTTTTGGGTGAAACCGGGACGTGAAGCGGAGTTTATGGCAAAACTGTCGGCGGTTTTTGAGTAAAATTTATGATAATCAATATTTTCCGTGCAGGATTTTTGATGTTTTACGACTAATTCTTTGTTATGCATTCGCATCGCGGTATATAGACATGTCTTCATCTAATCAGCTTCGCTGGCTACAGCGCATCGCACTTGGTCTGTTTTTTATCGCCTTGGCGTTATCTGCTACTTTTATGGCGCAGGCAGCGAATTTTGAAGGGAATGGTTCAGCTGTATTTATTAATGCAGTAGCTTTAAACACAGATACTCCGACGCCGACCGAAACTCTGCCACCGACTGCGACTGCGACAGCCACAGCCACCGTGACGCCGACTGCAACTTCTACTGCGACTGCTACTTCTACTTCGACGGCAACGGTGACACCAACTGCGACTTCGACTGCGACAGCTACCGTGACGCCGACCACAACATCCACTGCGACAGCTACTGTGACGCCAACTCAAACCTCGCCAGCTACGGCAACGTTTTTGCCGACATTTACTAACACTCGAACAAAAACTCCTACGTCTACGATTGTTGGCGCCAGCACAAAAACGATCACGCCGACCTCAACCTCAACCGCCACAAATACACCAACACCAACTGAAACCGACACGCCGACAATTACGCTGACCCCGACCAATACACCGATTCCAACCAATACGCCAACGCCGATGCCAACCATGACCCCCGTGAGTGGCGCAAACTGCACACCGCCCAATCGCGCAGTGAAAATTATGCCGCTTGGGGATTCGATTACAGAGGGCTGGGGCGGCTACGCGGGCGGCTATCGCATTAATTTGTATAAGAGCTTGACTGCCTCAGGCGTGCAAGTTGAGTTTGTCGGACCGTACTTTAACAACACCAATGGCGAGCCGCCCAGTGGATACCACGGTGGCTATGCCGGTGCGCATATCGCCAACTTTTGCCCATCGTATGGCGACAATTGCTTTCCGGTGCAGCCCTACATTAGCTTTTACAACCCAGATATCGTCCTACTGATGCTTGGCACGAACGACATCTTGGGAGATGAAGACCTAGCAAATGCGCCTAATCGATTGCACAATCTGATTAATCTCATGACACAGGTTAAGCCTAACCTTATCGTTGTTGTTGGTTCGATTGCGCCAATCAAAAACAACCATGTTAATGTCACCAGCCACTATGGTTATTTGCTATTTAATGAGAATGCAGGCGCATATAACAATGCGCTGTCTTCGTTAGTGAACACGCTGCACAACACTGAAGGCAAATATGTCTTGTATGCCAATTCGGCAAATGGATTAAATTACAACACTGAATTATTTGACGGCATCCACCCAAATTTTGTCGGCTACAGCAAGATGGCAAACAACTGGTATTCTGCCGCTTGTCAAGCTGTATCGTGGGTCGCAAATCCACCTGTGTTAAATCCTACATTGACCCCGACGCCAACACCGACACTCGACCCATTCGTGCCGACCAGTACACCAACGCCGACTCATACGCCTCCGCCGATAGAGACACCCGTCAGCTATTTTTACCATGAGTATTTGCCGCTGGTGATGCAGCGCTAGATCAACGCAATCGCAGCAGCTTATCTGCGCCCGCGCGCAGAGTCTCATCGCGCTTGCAGTAGGCAAAGCGAATGAAATTTGCGCCGCGCGCGCGATCCCAATAAAACGACGAACCCGGCACGGTCGCCACGCCATTCTCACGCGCGAGGCGCATCGCAAAGGTCACATCGTCCTCGTCGGCGCTACGACGATGCGCCGAAAAGTCAGCCATGATGTAATACGCGCCGTCGGGCTTGATCGGGTCAAAGCCGCTCTCAGTCAGCACATCCATCAGATAATCGCGTTTGCGCGTGTAGTCGGTTTTCATCTGCGTGTAGTAGGTTTCGGGCATGCCAAGCGCAACTGCCGCCGCCTCTTGCAATGGCGCAGGCGCACCGACGGTCAAAAAGTCATGCACCTTTTTGATTCCCTCGATGATGTCGGGCGGCGCCACGCAGTAGCCAAGCCGCCATCCGGTGACGCTAAATGTTTTGCTCATGCCGCTGATCGTCACCGTCCGATTCGCCATGCCCGGCAACGTCGCCATCGGAATGTGCCGAAGGTCACCGTAAATGATGAACTCGTAAATCTCGTCGGTCACGGCGATGACGTCATGCTCGATGCACAGCGCCGCGATGGCTTCGAGTTGCTCGCGTGTAAATACA
The DNA here is from genome assembly GCA_964628875.1 of uncultured Anaerolineae bacterium. GTDB lineage: Bacteria > Chloroflexota > Anaerolineae > J036 > Brachytrichaceae > AQU-03. The sequence goes on along the minus strand of CAZVQE010000153.1, from coordinate 1,637 downwards.
TGCCCTGTCGGATTGTGCGGTGAGTTGATGATGATTGCGCGCGTCTTTGGGTTGAATGCGGCGCGCAGCTCGTCGAGGTCGAAGCTCCACCCAGAATGTGCAGCGCGGTTAGGTCGCAGCGACACAAAGCGCGGCGTCGCTCCGCTGAGCCACGTGTCGGGCCCATAGTTTTCGTAAAACGGCTCAAAGATAATGACCTCGTCGCCCGGATTGAGCATCGCCATCATCGTGGCGATCATGCACTCAGTCGCGCCACAACAAATCACGATGTTGCGCTCAGGGTCAACGCTCATGCCGTAGCGTCGCGCGTAGTGCGCGCTGAGCGCATCGCGCAAGCTCTTGCTGCCCCATGTGATTGCATACTGGTTGATGTTGTCGCGGATGGCTTTGACCGCCGCCTCTTTGATAATGTCAGGCGCGGCGATATCGGGCATGCCCTGCGATAGATTGACCGCGCCGACCGCGTTGGCGACGCGCGTCATCTCTCGGATGACCGACTCAGTAAATTGTTGTGAACGCAATGAGGTGCGCGGTTTGACTGTCATAGCGCGCACAGTGTCTCACGATTTAAGGTTGCCGCGTTGCGTATTTAAGCCATTTACAAATCGCAATTGAGCGTCAAGCTCAGCTGTGTCATTCCGAGCGAATGCGAGGAATCCACGAAGCGTTACTTTTGAGGGATTCCTCGCGGCGCACAGAGTGCGCATCGCTCGGAATGACATACAAGAAATTTTGGGTTACATGAAATTTAGGTCTCAAGCTCACCCTGCAAATCTCCTCCAATTTTAAGGTTGAGTAAGATAATCAGTCTATGCGATTAATCTTTCGCCCATTCACCATTGCGGTTGTGCTGTTGATTGCGTTTGTCGCCGTGCTGATTGGCGCGTGGGCGTCGCTCGAAGCGCCCTACGCCAGCAAAGCGTATCCGGGTGTGCGGGTGATGGGCAGTGACGTGGGCGGCATGAGTGCGGTCGAGATTTATCGCACAGTGTCGCGCGCGGCGCAATCCCCTTACAACGATCCGCTGATTACGTTGCGCGTCAATGATCGCAAAGAGACGTTGCGCCCGATTGATCTTGGCGCAAATGTAGATGTGGCGGCGACAACGGATAAAGCGCTGCGCACCGGACGCGAGAGCAACCCCATCGCGTGGTTGAGTTCGCGGATAAATTTGTGGCGCAACGGCGTAGATGTCGCGCCGGTCGTTTTTACGGATGAGGAGTCTGTGTCGCGTGTGGTGAATCGGTGGGCGAGCGAAATTGACCGCCCCGCGCGCGAAGCAAATGTCAAAGTGGATAGCGGTCATGCGCAAGAAGTAACGGCGCAAAATGGCATCACACTAGATAAGCAAGCCGCAAAAGAGCGCATTCGTGCTGCGCTAACGACCAACAAAGCCATCGAGCTGACATTGCCTACGAGCATCATTGAGCCCAAAATCACAAGCGCATCTGAAGCTGCAAGCGACGCGAGCAAACTACTGGCGGGCGATGTGACGATCTTGGTGCCGCGTTGGGATCGTGACGACAACCCATTGACCCCAATCGAAGGACTCAAGCTACGCAACTACGACCTCGCCAACTATCTGATGATCGAGCCTGTGAATGGCGCGGATGGCAAAACCAAACTCGTCGCCAATA
>CAZVQE010000152.1:0-6309 GCA_964628875.1 uncultured Anaerolineae bacterium | reverse complement strand
CGTGCTTGTGTCGCTTGATTCTTATCCTTTACGTCAAAATTCTTTTTTTTATACTCCTGTTGTCCTCGAGTTTTTTTGATTCAGTCACGACAGTAAACCGGGACTCCAGGTTGCAGGGTTGCCAGCGAACGACTGGTCCTGCGATGCGCAACTGCAAATCACAAATTAGATTGTGAAGTCTAACTCACCAAAATTTTTCTCGTAGCGATCCTTAAATTCAGCGCGCGTGAAATAATGCGACTGACCGCCCACATGCTCCAGCGCATAGGTCGCCGCTACACTGCCCATTTGCGCGCACGTTTTCCAATCTGCATCGAGCGCCATTCCCTTGAGCAATCCGCTGCGAAACGCGTCACCCACTCCAGTCGGATCAACAATGCGCTCCTCAGGCACAGCCGGCACATCAATCACAGACCCATCAGGCAACAGTATGCTGCACCCTTTATCGCCCTTTGTGATGATGATAGCTTCGGATTGTTTGAGAATGTCGCTTGCGGTCAGGTCTGTTTTTTGATTAATCAAGCCAAACTCGTAGTCATTGCACACCAACACATTGCACCCTTTGATTCCGCCGCGGAGTTCCTCGCCCGTGCTGCGCGCGCATTGTTGACCTGGGTCGTAGACAAAGCGAATGCCTAATTCTCGGCACTCCTCAGCGCGTCGCACCATCGCCAATGGATCATCGGGAGAAATGATGACAATGCCGGGCTTTTCATTTGAGCGCAAGCTCAAGTCGCGTGCATCTGCCATTGCGCCCGTATAAAACGACGCGATCTGGCAATTGGTCTGATCAGTGCTGCAAAAAAATGAAGCGGTAAATTTATTTGGCACGATGTGCACCATCGAGGTATCTACATTGTTATCTTCGAGCCACTGCTTGTACTCGCCAAAGTCAGCGCCAGCCGCACCAAACACGTAAGGGCGCTCGCCTAGCAGCGCCAACGAATAAGCGATATTTGGAGCGCAGCCACCACGGCGTTTGTCCATCGAGTCCACCAAAAAACTTAGGCTCAGACGGCTAAGTTGATCGGGCTGAATGTTGTCGGCAAACGTGCCGGGATACGACATGAGGTAATCGTACGCAATGGATCCAGAGATGATGATCTTCATAAAGTTTAATAACGCCTACTTTTTTGATTTAGGAATATCAAAGCGATATCCTTGTCCGCGCACCGTGCGCAGATATTGAGGTGTGGCTGGGTTATCCTCAATTGCCTCACGCAGCCAGCGCATATGCACGTCCAATGTGCGCGTGTCGCCCATAAATGTGGTGTCCCAGATATCGTGCATGAGCATTTTTCGGGTAATCAATTCGCCCGGGTGCTGCATAAAAAGTTGCAAAAGCTGCGAAAGTTTTGGATTCAGATATGACTCATGTGATCCGCGACGCAATTTACCTGTTGCGGGTTGAAAAACGATATCAGCGAATCGCATTTCAGCTGAATGTCCCTCTGGAATCAATTTTTCAATTTTTGCAATCAGCTTTCGGGATTGAATCGGGCGTGGCAAATATGCCGCGCCACAATCCTCTGCTTCATTCGCCTCAATAGTTTGCTGTTTTACATCATCCGAACCTATGAGCAACATGGGCGTTGAACTCGTACGCTTGATTGTGGAACAGAGTTTATCTGTGCTACCACGCAAAGATGGCGCATCGACAATCACGAGATGAGGTTGCTCCTGCTCCAGTAGTTCGATAGCGCCTTTGCCGCTATGCACCCAAGCGATGTCATAGCCCTGCTGCTCAAGCAACACACCAAGCATATCACTGGCGCTGCCTTGCACAAGCAGGATTTTTTTAGGCACAGTTCTCTTCATTCATGAGGCATTATACCTTGCCAGTCTTAAATTTTTAAGGTTAATGTCACAACATATGAAATACATCGCACATTACAATCAGCATAATTTGGCGGCAAAGAAATCATCACCTCAACGCAAACAAGCGCAAGAACGCGCAACACGCAGGCTGCAAAATGAAACAAAGCCGTCTCGCCCTTTGCAAAGTGAAGATATCAACGGATATCCCAGTTTGAAGCGCGCATTTTTTGGCTTGCTTGTCGCTGGCAGTGCGTTTTTTATCGGTCGTGCATTTCTTGGCTCCAGTGCGGTCAGCTCACTAATCAGCAATTCAACCAACGCACAGGCTACAGCCCTCGCCAACGATCCAACCATCACAGCCAAACGCATCGGTATCGTGAGTGGTCACCGCAATAATGATAGCGGCACTGTGTGCGCTGATGGCTATACAGAGTCCCAACTTACCTATGATGTATCGCTACGCGCAGCCACATTATTGCGGGCCAGAGGCTACATCGTTGAGATTTTGGATGAATTTGATACGCGATTGAGCAACTACAAATCAGCGGCTTTCATTTCAATCCACGCAGACTCATGTCAACCAATCAATGCGCTGGCAACAGGTTTTAAGGTCGCGCGTGGCGAGCAATCCTCAATCACACAAAAAGATGATCAGCTCGTGGCTTGTATGACTGCGCGCTACAAAACAAGCACAAAGCTGAGCTTTAACGCAAACACGATCACCGAAAATATGACGCAATATCACGCGTTTAATAAGATTGCTAAAACGACGCCATCAGCCATCATTGAAGTAGGGTTTTTATATCTCGACCGTGCAACACTTACCAAAAATCAAGATCAAGTCGCGCAAGGCGTTGTGGATGGCATCATTTGCTTTCTAAACAATGAGACGCCGTAAAACCAACTCATTAAATATCTTGCGATCGCTGCGAGACATGGCAATCTCATTTAGCATTTGCATATTTGCCCACTGTTGATTACTTGCAACTGCCTTGCGCTTCTGAATACGTGAGACGCACACATGCCGTACTTGTTTGAAATGTGTAAATGCATGCCGCACATCAAATAATGGCATAGGCGTTGTTGCGCGCGCATAGGGTTGCGGCAATTCAGTCGCGTCAGCATTAGGCAAAACCTCAAAATTTGGAAACTCCCACAATCCACCTAGCAAACCTTGTTGAGGGCGTTGCTGCACCAATACACAGTTAGCCCAGATCAATACAAATGTCTTGTAGTTGCTTTTGGGCTGCTTAGGTTTTGCGAATTGCGCATAAAGCGTGACGTCGCTTGTTTGATAAGCGGCGCATTTAGTTTTGAGAGGGCACTGCGCGCACGCTGGATTTTTGGGTTTGCAGACGGTTGCGCCCAAATCCATCAACGCTTCATTAAAAGCCCCTGCTTTTCGCGCGGGCAATAGCAATTCAGCCAACCGCCAATAAAAATCATCAGGCGCATCATGCAATCCAAACACACGTTTAAAAATGCGCCTGACATTGCCATCCACCGCCGCAGCGCACTCGCCAAAGGCAAGGCTTGCGATTGCGCCAGCAGTGTAACGTCCGATGCCGCGCAATTCAACTAATGCACCAATCGTGCGAGGCAAATCGCCGCCATGCCGCGCGACCACATCTATCGCAGCCATATGCAAATTGCGCGCACGTGAGTAATAGCCGAGACCTTCCCAAAGTTTTAACACGTCGCCAAGATCGGCTGCTGCCAAATCTGAAATGGTTGGGAATTTACGGAGCCAGCGCTCAAAATATGGAATCACCGTCGCCACTTGGGTCTGTTGCAACATAATCTCAGAGACCCACACGTGATACGGATTACGCGGCTCATGACGCCATGGCAAGTCGCGCTTGTGTCGCACAAACCATCGCAGCAAATTACGTCGGATAAAAGTTTTGTGTTGGCTTAAATGTTCTTCGGCACGTGTGCGGTTAGTTGTCATCGCGTCCACAACATGCGCTCTGATTGCCAATTTGTATTTGCAGTGCTGAGCTGTGCAACCTTGCGCAAATTCGCGCCAGTTGCATCTACGACATACACGCCCCACGCCCCATCGTAATTTGATTGAAACGCGATGCGAGAGCCATCAGGCGACCAAGTTGGCGCGCCGATACTCGACATGCCAGAAATGACGCGCCGCACAGCGCCATTCACCGAAACAACAAAAATCTCCCATGAACCCGAATAATTTGAAACGTAAACCAATTCGCTGCCATTTGGCGACCAACGCGGATTGATATCAGCAGCGTTGGCAGTGATCGCGCGCACCTGTGATGCATTATCAGGGCTAATGAGTTGTATCCCGCATTTGCCATTCACACAACCTTGATATGCAATTTGATTGGTTGGTCCCCACGAAGGATACGAACCTTCGGTCAATGTTTTGCCTTGAAATGGGTTATTCGTCGGAGCAATGACGATTGAATATCGCCCGCCAATCGTCTGTGCATACGCCATACGCAAACCATCTGGCGACGCTGTCGCCCAAACGCCCGCCACGCTAAATGGATTTCCTGTGGTAGCTGAGTTTGTGCCATCGGTACGCATCCACTGACCTCCATCATTAAAAATTAATTGTCCGCCCAATATGCCACCGCCTATCGTTACGCCCGATGTCTGTGTGCCAGTGTATGGGCGCGTCAAACAGTATTGATCTGCCTGAACACGCTTCTGATCAACACTGGGACTTTGGCTAATCTGTAATGCGCTAGCATAGCGTTTAGCTGCTTCGCACCAATTTTGCGCCTCGCCGAGCGCATCGCCCGATTTGATATAGGCTTCGTTTAGTTTTTGCGTCGTATCTCTAAAGCGCGGCGAGATAGCATACACTTGCAATAGCTTTGCGATGGCGCGATCCCAATCCGCGCCATAAAAGTAAGATGCGTCAAGGTATGTAGCGACAATTGTGCGAGTGCTTTGCATGGCGCTATCGAGCTTGCGAATAGCCGACGCTTGGTCAAGATCAAACAAACCAGGTTCTAGCTCACCGCGATTAATGCGGGCAGCGCCGCGCGCAATCAACGCGCGAAAATACAAATCCTCAACCAATTCGCTCTGATAGTCTGCATTATTTTCGCGCAGCCGTAAGCCAGCATTGATTGCCACATCCCATTGTTTGCTATCTACTGCTGCCTGCAGCGTCTTAAAGACATCATCAACATTTGCTGGCAAAGTTGGCAACGGTGTAGCTTGCGGAATAACCGTCGGCGTCTGCATAACTATCGCAGTTGACAACGCTTCGCGCAATGCATAGTTATTTGGTTGAAACTGCAATGCTGCCTCAAGGTTAGCCTGCGCCAGCTGTGGGTTGCCTTTGCGCAAGGCATCTAATCCACGCGCATAGCGATCCATCATCTCAGCATCAAAAGTGTCTTTAGCTTTTTGGGATTCGAGTTGTTGTCGTTCATTCACGCCGCGCTGAAAACCCGCATACCCCGCTCCACCAATCATGGCAACCATCAAACACGCAAAAGTCAAAAATGCCAACACGCCTACGCCGAGTTTTTGGCGGCGCGTAGTGAGGTTGGCAAATTGATGAATTTTCATGAAAACTATGCTGGAAAAACGATTTCGGTTTCGCGCAGCACCACGCCATGTCCGCAACAAACAACGCGCGGTTGCAATTGTGCTTGCTTGCGAACTGATTCACACGCAGCTTGATAATTCCACATAAACGGGCCATCGCTGCATCGCAATTTTCCCGTGCTGGCATTGAGCGAGTCACCCGCAAACAAAACGCCCTCGCGCTCAAAATAATATGACATGTGACCCGGTGTATGTCCGGGCGTTGGAATGGCACGAATACCGCCCACAAAAGGCAGCAATGTCGCCTCTTCGAATACACGATCTATGCGCGCAGCTTTTGGCGTGGGCATCAGCAATTTACCGACCACATCTGTCACAAAGCGTTGTGTGCCTTTGGCTTTGGATGCACGCGCGTATGTGCCACGCGCGATGGCATCTGCCTCGATCTTATGCGAATGGGACTGTGCGCCAGTCAAACGTTGCAACTCCGCCAAACCACCCGTGTGGTCTGGGTCGGCGTGTGTGATCAAAATATGTTTGATCGCGTTTGGTTGCTTGCCAATTGCCTCCAACTTACGCAGCACTACACGAGGTCCGCTCTTGGCGATGCCAGTATCAATCAATACAAACTCATCGCCAGACTCGATAAGATACAGATTGACAAACGCATTTTTGATCTGATAAAAAGGCATCAATCCTCCAGTTTGAGCATCGCCATAAACGCCTCTTGTGGAATCTCGACCGAGCCGACCATCTTCATGCGTTTCTTACCTTCTTTTTGTTTTTCAAGCAGCTTGCGTTTGCGCGTGATGTCACCGCCATAACACTTGGCAAGCACGTCTTTGCGCATGGCACGCACAGTCTCGCGCGCGATGACCTTGCTGCCGATAGCGGCTTGTATCGGCACTTCAAACATCTGACGCGGAATGACCTCTTTCATTTTCTTAGCCAGCGCGC
>CAZVQE010000151.1:0-6323 GCA_964628875.1 uncultured Anaerolineae bacterium | reverse complement strand
CTCAACACGTGTGACACAGGCACACACAAGATCATTGAGTGAGACAGTCGAAAGCGACAGTGGTGAATCTCCCGTCTCCAGCCGCGCCGAATCTATTAGTGCGCTGGCGAGGCGCGACAGGCGATCTGATTCGTCAAAGATGACGCGTGCAGCATGTTGCGTTGCTTGCGGGGAGTCAAGCGTCGTGCCGTCCATGATGGCCTGCGCAAACCCTTTGATTGAGGTCATCGGTGTGCGCAATTCATGAGAGACATTGACGATGAATTCGCGTTCGGCTTTTTGAGTGACCTGAACACGGGCGGCCATCGCATTAAGATCGCCCGCTAGCTCTTTGATCTCAAGCGGCCCGCTGAGTTGTATGCGATGCGCATAGTCGCCTTGTGCGATTGCATTTGCGCCGCGAGTGACATTTTGAATCGGGCGCGCAATCGAACGCCCCACAATCCACGCCACGATTCCGGTAAAAATTAATGTGGCTAAGACAGCTTGAATGAGGCGCTGCCAATCCTCATCCTCCAAAAACCGTAATACGCTGGGAAACGCGCTTAGTGGTTGAGCAAACGCTAAATATGTCGGCAAATTATTGGGCGCAGGGTTCGGCGAAAGCACCACAACATATTGCCAACGGCGTTGATCACGTCCAATAAATTCACCCGATGTTGTGATTTCCAACACTTCCTGCGGCCTTGAGGTCACATCAAGTTGTGTGCCAACAATAGATTGGAGTTGAGGACGTGCATTATCTGCTAACACTACGCCTCGATCATTAAGCAACAAAATCCGTATTGAAGTATCGCGATTGCTTATTCGATTTACGCGCTCAAAAAACTGTAGCGGGTTGTCATTCGGTTGCTGTTGATTATTACGCGCCACGAGTAAAAAATCGGAGGCACGGACTGCCAAGATGCGAATACGCTCTGCGCTACGAGATTCACCAATCAGTAGTGCGATTCCTATCGCCAACAACGAAAAACATGCGATAGCAACAATCGCGTGAGACAAAAACAACCGCGTACGCAATGACATGATTTACAACGCCATTCTAAAAGAAAATCATCTTCATGCTTGCAAGAAATTTGTAAAAAAACAGAGGCAGTTCTTCACTGCCTCTGTATAAAAGTTTGGTCTCAAAAACCGTCTAATAAGTCAAGGTTTTAGGAAGCGCCTTTGCCTGCGCAACCCAATCTTGCACTTGCGCCAATGTCGGTGGGCGTTTGGTCAAACTCTTTTTCTGGTTCGCCTCAAGCATGGTCGCCAAAAGATTTTCTGGCTTACGCTTAGACAATTCTTTGATTGTGTCTACGCCGCTCTCTTCGAGCAAATTCGCATACACCCCTGCAACGCCTTTTACGCGTGCCAAATCTGCACGATTGGCGGACTCTAGCACTGACGCCGCATCAACTCCCATTGCGGCAGCTAATGCCGTGCGCATTTTTGGCGTGGTTGTTGCCGCCAAGATTTTCTCCGAGTTGCCAAGTTTTTGCTTTTTAAATTTGGCTGCGAGATCGGCAGTCATGCCATGTATTTCACTAACTGGAACGCTCATTTTTGTCTCCTATGTCGGTTATAAAAAATTGTGAGATAACCTGTAAAAAGTTTACTACAAATTTTGCGTTTGTGTGAGCTTGTATCCAACGCCAAAAACCGTTTCAATTTCGACTCCGCAGCCTGATATGCGCTTACGCAATTGCGCCACATGCACATCCACGGTGCGCGTCTCGCCCGCAAAGTCAAAGCCCCACACGATTTCCAGCAATTTTTCGCGCGTCAGCACAATGCCTTTATTTTCGAGCAATGTGACAAGCAACTCAAACTCTTTTGCGCGCATACGCACAATCTCATCCTTGACAAAAACCTCTCGTCGCGCAAAGTCAAGTTTTAGATCGCCCAAAGCGATAATCTTTTCGGGAGCAACACGTGCAGCATGCGCCGCCTGCGATCGGCGCAAAATTGACTTGATCCGTGCGATCAATTCGCGCGGATTGAATGGCTTGGTCAAATAGTCATCTGCGCCGATCTCAAGTCCGACAATTTTGTCTACATCATCATCGCGTGCAGTTAGCATCAATATCGGCATATCTGACTTAGCACGTATACGCCGACAAACCTCCCAGCCATCCATTTTTGGCAACATCAGGTCGAGCACAACAATTGTCGGATTTTCTTCGAGCGCCATCGCTAGCGCGGAGACGCCGTCATAAGCACGAATGACGCGGAAGCCTGCTGGCTTTGCATACAACTCAATCAAATCAATAATGTTGCGCTCGTCGTCCACCGCCAAAATCGTATCCATAGTTAGCCTTTTTTGAGCGCCTCATCAATAGCAGCTTTAAAGACTTCATATGGCTGTGCGCCAACGATCATCTTGCCATTGACAAAAAAAGTAGGCGTGCCGCGCCCGCCCACTTTTTGAGCTTCTTGTGTATCGCCTTGCACACGCGCTAATGTCGTGTCATTTTTTAAACAATTTGTGAACGTAGGCACATCGAGTTTTAACTCAGCTGCTAATTTGATTAGGCCCTCTTTGCTAAAGTCAGCCGCACCAATAGCACGGCGCAAAAATAGCTGCTCATGAAAGTCAGCAAAACGGTTTTGATCGGCTGCGCATTCTGTTGCTTGCCCTGCAACTACCGCAGGTGGACCGCCAACAGTGATGAAATGCTTGTATGCGATTTTTACTTTACCAGTTTTTACGTATTCATTAACAATGCGCGGATACGTGTCGGTATGATATTTGAGGCAAAAGCCGCATCCATAATCGCTAAATTCAATCATCGTGATAGGCGCGTCGGCTTTGCCAATAAACATATTGGATCGTAGTGCGATATCTACTTGTTGAGGCGGAGCTACATCTGTGGCAGTCTGATCCGCCGTGCGCGCTGAGCCAGCAACCGCTGCGCTGATAGCTTCTTCGGCGCCAGCTCGCGCAGCTTGGCGAATGGCATCCGCACTCAGCGCAGTAGTCGGTGGCGCGCCGCGCATCCACTGCACGAGAGCGCCATTCGTCAAAAAGAATAACGCCGCTAATAAAATCGCTGCGCCGCTCAACACGCCGAACAAAAAGCCGATCAAAATATGCGCAGGGCGTGTATTAGCAGGTTGAGACATATTCCCATCTGTGGGAATTGGAACTGCATCCAATGATTCTGAATCTTTCATATTAGTGGTGCGCTACCGGTTCTGTAACTTCACTCGACTGAGTCGTATGACTCACTGCAGAAAATTGTAGCCCAAGCCGCGTCAACCCAAACAAACCAAGCACGATGAGCAAGATTTGTTGAAACAGAGGCCACACAAACGCAAATGCGACAGCTTTGGTGGGGTCAACATTAAATGGAATAACTAATGCTTGATTTGCAAAATATTGCACCACGCCAAGACCGCCCGGTGCAGAGGGCAACGCGCCACCTAGGTTTGCCATGACGGTGACAAGCGCCGCGCGATCAAAATACGGCGGCATAAAAATGCCCATCGCAAAATACGCCACCGCAATTGCGCTGAGCCAAACCATGATCGTGCTAAACACAATGATGGCTGCGTTGCGCATATCTTGCATCACGCGAAAACCATCGCGCACATCATGAAATCGTTTGAGTAGCGATTCTGCATGAAGACGCGGAAATCGTCGAGCCAGCGCAACAATCAACTGCTCAACGCGCTCTGACTGCCACAACAAAATCAACAACACAGCAATCATGCCAACCACCAACACGCCCGCCAGCGCAGCGGCGTTTGTGAATGTTGCATTCATCGGGATAAATTGTGCGCAAATGGCAAACAACAGCACCACAGACGCTAAATCCACCAATCGTTCAACCAAGATAGATGACAACGCGCGTATGACGCTGATGCCGCCACGCTCGCCCATCACATAGGCGCGCCCAACCTCTCCAATGCGCAGAGGCAAAATCATGTTGAGCATATAGCCGATGTTTTGCGCGTGAAATGTTGTCCAGAAGCGAGCGCCATTCATCAAAACGGACCAACGCCACGTGCGAAAAAACAATGTCACAAAAGTCATAACTATCGCTGGCAACATCCAAAATCCATTTGCATTGATGAGGCTCTGCGCAAATGAATTAAAGTCAACATTACGAAAAGTGAGAAAAAGCGCCACCGCGCTGATGAGCATTCCAAGCCAAAATTTCCAATTTTTGAGCACACTGCAATTGTAAGCCACGCATACTCTACGTACTGACTTTCAAAAATACTAAATCGTAACCAACAACGAAAGCATCGGAGTTGGTGTGAAATACACACTGACGCATGTTATTTTCCATAGAAGATATAATTGGGACATGCAACTTAAACTTGGACAAGGTGTCCGATTTCAAACCAAACAAGAATTCGTCTATCAGACGTTACGCGATGCCATTATTAGCTGCGAGATTCCACCCGGCACGCGTCTCGTGATCGAAGATATAGCACAGCGTCTTTCGATCAGCCCTATTCCTGTGCGTGAGGCATTGCAGCTTTTGCAATCTGATCGCTTAGTCGAATCAACACCACACATCGGCGCAACCGTCGCCAATATTTCGCAAGACTCGATCACCGAAGTCTTTACATTGATGGAAGGGCTTGAAGTCATCACAACGCGCGCAGCAACACAAAAGATGACTGCCGACGCCATGAAAGAAATCAAAGAGTGCGTCTCAAAAATGGATGCGGCGATCAGCAAAAAAGATTATCAAGAGTGGTTGAAGCTCAACGGCTTGATGCACGATGTCATCGCAAAGACGGCAAACATGCCAATGGTGCATGACATGCTCTCCCACGTCTTGACGCATTGGAAGCGACTACGCAACTATTACTTTGAGGAAGTGGTTTCCAGCCGATTGACCCAAGCACAACAAGAACACCATGAGATGGTGAAGTTTATGCAAGAGAAAAATTATGCCGCGCTTGAACAATCAGTCCGTTCGCATAATCAACACGACTTGCAAGCCTATACACAGCATCTCGCCAAACAAGAAGGGCTGTAAATCTACAACACATGCCCCTCATTGCGATGCGCGATGTGATCACTGTTGACACGCGTTGCATCGCAATCGTTGGCGCAGGCGGCAAAACCACATTTGCGTGGCGCGTCGTGCAGCATCTAAATGCACGCGCGCAAAAATGCATCTTTAGCGCCACAACAAAAGTGTGGTTGCCGACGCAAGATGCGTTTGATGAATTGGTCGTCGAGCCAAGTCTAGCACCGGCGCTCAGCAAAGTAAATCCAGATGCGCTTAGCATCTGCATCGGGCATTCACTTGCACCCAGCATCCACAATTATTCGCGCGCGAACGAAGTCGAAGACTCGTTGCGCTTTATGCCGGTCAATCGCCAGCACAAGTTGATCGGCTACGCACCTGATGCGTTGTGCGAGGCTGTAACACAAACGCGCAATCACATTTGGATCGTTGAGGCAGACGGCGCAAAAAACAAACTCATCAAAGCGCCCGCAGATCATGAGCCGCAGCTGCCAAGTTGTGCCGATGTCGTTGCTATCGTTGTGTCACTTGACGCGCTGCATCAACCATTAACCGCAGCCATCGCGCACCGTCCAGAGTTGATCGCCAGAGTCTGCAACCTGCGCGCCGCAGATGCCATTCACCGTGAGCATCTAGTAGAACTGGTCACCAGCTCGCGCGGCGGCATGAAAAATGTCGGCTCCGACGTGCGCAAAATTGTCGTGCTAACGCATAGTCGCGCTGCAAATGCTGATGATGTCACATGGCTCGCACGCGCATTCAACGCGCGCGGCATAGACACGTTTGTGATGCCGCTCAACTAATCAATACCCGCCGTGCCTGCGCCGCAAATAATTGCGCAGACTTTTTTGCCCGCGCTTATCTTCACGCGCTGTGTCGCCAGCGCGGCCATGCACGCAGCCGCGCTCATCTCAACCGCGAGATGAAATTCGTGCCACAGCCATTTTGCCGCCTCGCGCATCTCATCATCAGACACCAACACGATGTCATCCACGTTTTGCTTGATAATCGAGACATTGAGATCGTGCGACTGACGCGGCGCGAGTGTATTGGCTTGCGTCTCGACCTTGGGCAGCATGATGGCTTTGCCCGCGCGCACGCTCTCATAGAGCGTCGGCGCGCCCGTCGGCTCAACGCCGATGATCTTGATATTTGGGCGAATGGCGCGCGCGGCGCTACTGACACCTGCCATCAAACCACCGCCGCCAATAGCTACTAGCAACACATCCACATCCGCGAGGTCTTCAAAAATTTCAAGCGCCGTCGTGCCCTGCCCCGCAATCACGCGTGGATCCGCAAACGAATGCAAAAATGTCATCTGATGTTGTTGCGCGTGTTGTTGCGCCA
>CAZVQE010000150.1:0-6330 GCA_964628875.1 uncultured Anaerolineae bacterium | reverse complement strand
ATGCTAGTACCGCCGACGTATCGTTTAGCGATGTGAGTCGGTTGAGCCTACAGTCGCCCATCTCGCAGACGATTAGCGTGCCAGCCAATGGCGAAGCAGTCGCGAATTGGAAAGTCGTGGCTGAGGATGTGCCGCAGGTGAATGTCACATTCAACGTAGCAAACGATCAATATCGTGACGCCAGCAAGCCACGTCTCAGCACCGCGCCGGATGGCGGCATCAAGGTGCTGCGCTACTCGGCGGCTGAGGTGGTCGGCACGGCAGGTGCGTTGAATGGCGCTGGATCGCGCACAGAGTTGATCGTGCTACCGCCTAATTTTGATACGAAGCAAGGCGCGCTCTCGGTGCGGCTCGACCCATCGCTGATCGGCGCGGTGCAGAGCGGGTTGACGTATCTGCAAACATACGCTTACGATTATCCAGAGAGCATCGCCTCGTCGCTGTTGAGCAACGCGCTGACCTATGCACTGCTCAAGGAGGCCGCCAAACCCGACGAGCGACTGCTGCCGCAAATCAGCGAGTCAGTACCTACTCAGCTTAGCAAGCTCTACACCCTGCAGCGACCCGATGGCGGGTGGAATTGGAACGCAGATGGCGAGAGCAACGTGTATATCACGGGACATGTAGCATTGGCGATGCTGCGCGCGCGCGACGCCAAATTTGACATCAACGTGAACGCACTCAACCGCGCGACGAACTATCTTGCGCGACAACTCAAGCCGACCAATCAACTGCAATTCAACTATCAGTACGCGCAGCAAGCACAACTGCTCTACATCCTCAGCGAGAGCGGCGCGACATTTGACAAGAAGCTGATTGATGAGCTGTACGCGCAACGTGACAACCTCAACAATGTCTCGCGCGCATTGCTGGCGCTGACCATCGGCAAGAGCAACGCCACCGACGCGCACCTCAAGACACTCTTGGCTGACCTCAATGCAAATGTCATTCAAAGCGCAACCGGCGCACACTGGGAAGAAAGCACGCAAGATTGGCACGCGCTCAACAGCGACACGCGTAGCACGGCAGTCGTGCTGATGGCGCTGGCAAAGCTCGACGCCAAAAATGCACTCGCGCCAAACGTTGTACGCTGGCTGATGTCAGTTCGCAACGGCGAGGGTTATTGGCGCAGCGCCTACGAGAGCGCATGGACAATGATGGCGCTGATCGAGTGGGCACGCGCGAGCGGCGAGTTGCGACCGAGCTATGAGTATGGTGCGTCGTTAAATGGCGCGGAGATCGCCAAGACCGTCGCCAACGCCGACACGCTGACGCAAAGTGTGACGATCACACGCGCGCTCTCTGCGCTCAAAGCAAATGAAGCCAATCCGCTGTTGATCGCGCGCGGCGAGGGCAGTGGGCGCTTGTATTACACCGCGCACATGCAGTCGTATCTGCCCGCGCCAAGCATCAAGGCGATTGATCGAGGTGTGCGCGTGACGCGACGCTACACACTAGCAAGCTGCACCGGCGGCGCCAAGTGTCCGAGTATCACCTCTGCCAAAGTCGGCGATGTAGTGCGCGTCGAGCTGACAATCTTTGCGCCGAGCGACTTGCGCTATGTGCAGCTCGAGGATATGTTGCCCGCCGGCGCTGAGCTCGTGGACACCAGCCTCGCTACGACCTCGCAGCTCGCGCTACCGCCAACGTTGAATCGAACCACCGAAAAAGTTTCACCCTATCGCTGGTGGTGGAATTGGTACACCCGCGCGGAACTGCGCGACGATCGCATCGCAGTGTTTGCACCGTATCTTTCGCGCGGCACGTATGAGTACGCCTACTCGATTCGCCTGACCAACGCCGGACAATTTAATGTGATCCCGACGTTTGTCAATGAGACCTACTTCCCGGAGGTCTTTGGGCGCGGCGACGGTGCGCTCTTTACGGTGACACGCTAAACAATTTGTTTACCACAAAAGGCACAAAGAACTCAAAATTTGTGCCTTTTGTGTTTATGTGGTTAGAGACAATCCGTTGATAATGGCTTCACTTTGCACGACGACAAATTCGAACTGACGACGCCGGTCGCGTTGCTGATCTTTAATCGCCCCGATGAGACGCAACGCGTATTTGACGCGATCCGTGCAGCACGCCCTAAACAATTGCTCATCGTCGGCGACACTGCGCGCGACCACAAACCTGACGAAGCTGAACTCGTGGCGCGCACAAGAGCCATTTGCCAGCAAGTGGACTGGGACTGTGACGTACGCACGCAATACGCCGAGCAAAACATGGGCTGTCGCGCGCGCATCAGCAGCGGCATTTCTTGGGTGTTTGATCAGGTCGAAGAAGCGGTCATTCTCGAGGACGATTGTCTGCCGCACGCCAGCTTCTTTCGCTTTTGTCAGGAATTGCTCGCGCGCTATCGTCACGATCAGCGTGTGATGGTCATCAGCGGCGACAATTTTCAGGATGCCGTGCACCCATCAGGTTACAGCTATTACTTTTCGCGCTACAACCATGTATGGGGCTGGGCGTCGTGGCGGCGCGCGTGGCAATTTTTTGATGTCGAGATGCGCGCATGGCACACTGTCAAGGCACGCAACCTACTCAAAGACATCTTGCTTGAGCAACCCATCGCCGACTTTTGGGCGCAACGTTTTGAGCGCATCGTCGCCGGTCTCGACACGTGGGACTATCAGTGGCAGCTCGCATGTTGGTTGCAAAATGGACTGACGATTTTGCCGAGCGTCAATCTGGTGACCAACATCGGCTTTGCCGCAAACGCCACGCACACCAAGACCGAGACACGTTTGGCAAACTTGCCGTCGCACGCGATGAAATTTCCACTGCGACATCCGCCATTTGTGATCCGTGATGCGCTGTCCGATCAGGTCACGGATGGGCGCGTCTACGGCTACACCATCGCCTGATCTCTTACAATCTCACTTGCGATGAATTTGGACGACTACGGCTTAAATGAAAACGAGCGGCGCGAAATCGCTCGACTGATGCAATTCGCACAGCACGACCCCATGAATCTGCACGACATGTGGCACATGCTTGATGTTGTGTGGAACGAATACGGCTGCGATTCGCGCGAGCCTGATTCGCCCAACGTCTCCAAGTTTTATGCGCATCCGGTGTGGGTGCTCAACGGCATCTTTGCGGAGAATGACGCGCTCTCGATGCGCAATCGCAACGTCATCGCCGCATGGGTCGCACAACAAGATGACGTGCATCGCGTCATGGATTATGGCGGCGGTTTTGGCACCATCGCCCGACTCATCGCTACAGCTACACACGACACACATGCAGTTGCCATTGACATCTACGAGCCGTACCCAAGCGCAAACGCCATCGCGCGACTGAGTCCATTTGCCAACATCCGATTTGTCTCGCGCATCGAGGGCGAATATGATTGCATGATTTGCACAGATGTGCTGGAGCATGTGGCTGATCCGCTAGCGCTGTTTTGGCAGATGATCGAAGGCGTGCGCGTGGGCGGCGCGCTGTTGATCGCTAATGCGTTTTATCCGGTCATCAAATGTCACTTGCCGCAGAGTTTTCATTTCCGCAATACGTTTGATGCGTTTGCGCAGCAAATGGGGCTCGACGTGATCGGAGCGCTCGAGGGCAGCCACGCCACGATCTATCGCAAGGCGCGCGTCGTGCAACCCGATTGGCGCGCCATTCGCCGCCAAGAGGCGCAATCACGCTGGCGCTATGACACACGCGCCAAGCTAGGTCAGCTCAAACGGCGCATTTTGTCATCGTAATACACAAAAACGGTATAATTTTGTGCATTACAGTGCATGGATCGCCTGATTAGCCCCCGTGTAGATGCAGAATTAGCTCGCACGCAACCCAAAATAATCCTACTCATTGGTCAGCGTCGAGTCGGCAAAACACATGAATTACGACGGTTGTTGGCGGAGCATCCAGATGCGAGGTTTTATGATTTTGAGGACTTTGCACTGCGCACATTATTTGAGCCTACGCTGGCTACGCTGGATAAACTGCTAGGAGCGCGCGATGCTCAACGCCTTGTGCTGATGGATGAGATTCAATATGTGTCAAACATTGGCTCGATTTTGAAATTGATCCACGATCACTTTCCGCGTACGCGCGTAGTTGCAAGCGGTTCAGCAGCGTTTCTCATGTTGCGCAATATCGGCGACAGCTTAGCAGGCCGTGGCGTCATTATCAATGTGCATCCTTTATTGCCGCGTGAGATGTCAAACGACGCCACAAACATGCGCTATGTTTTTGGAGACTACGATGGCTTGATCCACAAACCATTTATAGACGCCAATCTCGACGAATGGCTGATCCATGGATGTCTGCCTGAAGTGTGGCAGGAATCAGATACAGCGCGTAAAGAACAACTTCTCCGCGACTACGTCAACAGCTTGATGCTCAAAGACATCTTTGAGCTAGAGGGAATTCGATTGCCTGATGCGATGCACAAACTCACGCGAATGCTGGCGCTACAAATTGGCAGTGAAGTAAATGTAAACGAGCTGGCGACCGCGCTCAATCTCAACCGCCGCACCGTGCTAGATTACATCAACATCTTGCACAAGTTTCGACTCATTCGCATCCTCGAAGCCTTTAGCCGAAACCCACGCAATGAGATTTCACGTGGGTTCAAAGTGTATTTCAATGATCTCGGTGTGCGCAATGCCCTCATCGGCAACTTCGTGCCACCCAGCGGTCGCACAGATGCAGGCGCGCTTTTTGAAAATTTTGTGTCCAACTTGCTGGCATTTAATGCGGATGCCTTTCAACAACCGTGCGACCATTACTTTTGGCGAAACAAATCTAAAGCCGAGATTGATCTCATCTTGGTCAACCAACGCACCGCGCGATTAACTGCCGTCGAAGTGAAGCAGAGCAAATCTGCCAAATTCCCCACAGCCTTTGCGCAAGATTACAAAAATGATCTAGATGCATTCTGGGTGGTGCAGCGCCAAAACCTTTGGCAGTTTATCTAAATATGCTCGTCACCCACATCAATGCAACTGATCTCGGCGGCGGCGCCTCACGCGGCGTCTATCGTCTGCATCGCGGGTTGTTGCAGGCAGGTGTGGAATCACGCCTATGGGTGCACTACAAGAGCAGCGACGATGACAGCGTGCAAGTCAAACTACGCGAGCGCACATTGATCGAGCGCGCCGCCTACAAGGTGCACAAGGTGCAAACGGATCGCGCGTTTGCGGCGTATCCACGCAGCGACGGTTGGTTTTCGCCACAAGCACTGCCGAGTTTGTTTGACGTGCGACAGACGCCGCGCGATGGCGTGACGCATCTGCAATGGGTCTGCGGCGAATATCTAAACATCGAAGACATCGCACGTGTCAGCCAGCGCGCGCGCGCCTGCGTCATGACTTTGCACGATATGTGGGCGCTGACGGGTGGCTGTCACTATGATGAGAATTGCAGGCGCTGGGCGCAACAATGCGGCGCGTGTCCACAGCTCGGCGTCTTGCGCGAGCGCGACCTCAGCCGCGAGGTGTTTGAGCGCAAGCAACGCGCTTGGCACGAACTCAACCTCACGCTTATCGCGCCGTGTGAGTGGCTCGCCGACTGTGTGCGGCACAGTCCGTTGTTGTCCGCGCGGCGGGTCGAGGTCATCCCGTATGGCTTGGACACGACGCAGTTTGCGCCACAAACACAGAGCGTCGCACGCGCGCAGTTGCAATTACCCGCCGACAAAAAACTCATCCTGTTTGGCGCGCTCAACAGCACCGCCGATAAACGCAAAGGTTTTCATTTGCTACAGGCGGCTTTGCAGAATCTGGCGCGCAGTGGATTGACCCATGAGGCGGAATTGATTATCTTTGGCGCGGACGCACCCGACGCGCCCATTGATCTTGGTTTGCATGCGCACTATCTCGGCGTGATCCGCGACGATGCAAGGCTCAGCCAAATTTACTCTGCCGCCGATGTGATGGTCGTGCCATCGTTGCAGGAGTCATTTGGACAGACCGCCAGCGAAGCCATGAGCTGTGGCACGCCCGTCGTTGCGTTTGGTGCAACGGGGCTGCGCAACATCGTGGATCATCAGCGCAATGGCTATCTCTCGCGCGCCTACGATGCAGATGATCTCGCGCGCGGCATCGCGTGGATACTGCACCATACAGACGCACAGACGCTGAGACATGACGCACGCGATAAAGTGACCCGCGAGTTTGACATACGCGTCGTCACCCAAAAGCACATCACGTTGTATGAATCGCTGTTGAACCGATGAAAACGATTGCGTTGATTGATGGCTTTGTGACCGGACATCACGCGCCGATGATGCGTGTGCATGCGCGCGCGTTGTTGGAGCTAGGACATCAAGTCGTCACACTCACGTCCGACGCGCAAGCATTTGCCGAGTGG
>CAZVQE010000149.1:4522-6334 GCA_964628875.1 uncultured Anaerolineae bacterium | reverse complement strand
GATTAGGTGGTCAATCGCCGCACCGCCCAAACGTGCACGACAAACATCACACACTCGCTGATGAGTGAGCCAATGGCGGCTCCGACAATTCCGTAGCGCGGCACCAAAATAAACATTAGCAACGCGATCAAGACTAAATTGGCGAGCGCGATATACGCCGACCAATCAAACCGCCCATACGCATGAATCGCGCGCGCGAGGCACGCATCCGTCACGCGCAGCACCAACGCCGCGCACAAGATCAACAATGGTGTAAGTGCGTCGGCGTAGCTGGGGCGGAATTGGTGGATGAGTGGCGGCACAGCCAGCGCAATCAACGCCGCACACGTTGCGCCAAACACAGCCACGCCCGCCGCGTATCGAAACGCCAAACGTCGCAAGTCGCGTGCCGGCGCCGCGCGCGCAATTAATGACGCAAGCTGGCTAAACACCGAAAACGAAAACGCGCCGGCGA
This sequence comes from uncultured Anaerolineae bacterium, assembly GCA_964628875.1. Lineage (GTDB taxonomy): Bacteria > Chloroflexota > Anaerolineae > J036 > Brachytrichaceae > AQU-03. The sequence goes on along the minus strand of CAZVQE010000149.1, from coordinate 5,880 downwards.
CCAATTCAAAAGGAGCGATGACGCGCGTCGCAAAGCCGTAATTGCCAAGCGCAGCATCGCTCTGCCACGCGCCAACTGCGAGCGTGTCGAGCTTTGTGTAGAGCGCGATTAGGCTGACCATCACGCCGACGGGCAGGCTGCGCCGTAGGAGAGTGGCGAGATTCCATATGCGTGTCGTCTCGGTCTGTGGGTGAATGGAATTTGCGGCGCGGTACGTCTCGTCGCGTCGCATGAATTGCCACAACACAATCGCGCCTGCCGCCTCGGGCGCGATGAGCGCCAGCACAGCCAGTAGCGGTGACATGGGCAGGAGCCACAGCGCCGCAACGATCAGCGCAATCGAGATCAGCGCCACAATGATGGCTGCGGATGCCACGCGCGGCATGCGCAATTTGCCCTGAAAAAAACTGATCGGCAGTCCGCCCCATGTGTTGATGATGATGAGCAACCCGACGCCCGCGCTAATCATGAGCCGACTCAGATCGCGTTGAGTATTTGCAAAATACAAATAGATCAGCAGCGCGCCAAAACCTAGTATGCTGCCGAGCCATTTACCCTGCTTGACTGACTGCACAAAGTCGCGCTGACTCTGCGAAATGGTATCACGGCTGAGTGCAAACTCGCGCGTGGCGATGGTGTCAATGCCAAAGTCGGCGAACACTTTGATGACCTCGGTCGCGGCGAGAGCTAACGTAATCACGCCAAAGTCCTCTGGGGCGAGGCGCGCCACCAAAATCAGGCTAGCGATTTGCAGCGCCACAGTGCCCATGCCGCGCACCAACACAGAGGCTATCGTGTTTGCCAGCAGAGGGTTTTTGTCGAGCAGACGCACGTTGATTGATAACTAATCGCTAACAACTAACAACTAACAACCAATTGCTAATACGCCCCACTGCCACGAAAGACGACCAACGCCGTCTTGATTAAAATTTTAAGGTCGAGCCAAAACGAATAATTTTGCACGTAATAAATGTCATCCTCAGTGTGTAGGTGCATGGGCTTGTCGCTGCGTCCATTGATCTGCCACCAGCCGGTCATGCCCTGCGGCACGATCAGCCGACGGTATTGCCAGGCTTGATAGCGATTTACAAAATAGGGCAGCTCAGGGCGCGGACCCACGAGGCTCATCTCACCGACCAGCACGTTGAATAAGTTGGGGATCTCATCAAGGCTCGTGCGGCGGATAAATTTGCCGATGCGCGTGACGCGCGGGTCGTCGGGCGATTTGTTGTAGCCCTCCATCGAAGGGTCGTCGGCTTTAACCAGCGTCGGTGCTTGCGATGCATTGGCAAACATGCTGCGAAACTTGAGAATGCTAAACAGGCGTCCGTGCTCGCCAACGCGTTGCTGACGAAAAA
>CAZVQE010000149.1:0-4512 GCA_964628875.1 uncultured Anaerolineae bacterium | reverse complement strand
GGGCGAATCCAATTTGATCGCAATCGCCAAAAGCGCCATGACTGGCAATGCGAATGGCAGCAGCACAATTGCCGCGACGACATCAAACGCGCGTTTGAGTGCGCGTTGGGCGGGCGTCAGCACGGGCTTGGTGAGCGCAAGCAATGGCACGTCGCCGAGGCGGTCGGCGCGCGCGCTGGCGAGCAATACTTTGAAGTAATCCGGCACGACCCATACGTTGCAGGGCTTGCTCATGATGCGCCCGATGAGTTGCTGCGTCTCCAGTCGCGCATCGGCCGGCAGCGCCAAAAGCACGTCATCAATCTTTAAATGCAAAATCGCGTCTTCGATGGATTCGAGGGGTCCGCAATAGTCAAATTTTGTATGTTGCGCCTTGCTGTCGCTGAGGTAGCCGATCACGTGTACGCCGCGCCACTCAAAATCATTCAGCTTGTCAAGCGTGTCTTGCAAGGTCTCGCCGTTGCCGACAAGTAACACACGGCGCACCGAAGCTGTGTTTGCTGACATGATCTCTGCGAGATTATAGCCTTTGTTAGGCGCTTGACCAAATGGCGCAATTGACGTTTAATGTAGATATCATGTATAACTTGATCCTCTCTCTTTCTAATCGGTATGTAGCGCTACAACAAGTCATCACCTTTGCAATCGCCTTTGGCATTGCCTCGACGTTTTATATCTTTCATAGTTTTGCGCTCGAGACGTTGGCTTTTCTGGCGACTTGGTTTGTGCTTGACATGATCGCTACTCTCGTTCTAAAAGCCATTCGAAAGTAGATGATGGTGAAAGTATGACCGATTGCCATGGAATGAAATCGCTGCAAAATAGGTCTTGAACGTAGTGATGAACCCTTTGTTGTTAGATTTAAGGGATTTCTCGCTTCGCTCGAAATGACATATCACAAGTCTTTTTTGCGGCTATCCGAAAGTAATATTTATATGGGCTGGCGATTGATCAGCCAGCAAGTCACAAGCTAAAAAAATACTCAATCATGCTTAATCAACTCCTGAAGGCGATGCCATTTCGCAACATAGGTCCGTCGCGTGGCGGGCGTGTGGTGGCGGTGGCGGGCGACCCAAATGAAATCGGCACATTTTATTTTGGCGCGGTGTGCGGCGGTGTGTTTAAGACGACCGATGCTGGCACAACATGGAATAACATCAGCGATGGATTCCTCAAAACGTCCAGCGTCGGCGCAATCGTTGTGTGTCCGACTGCGCCCAATGTGATCTATGTTGGCATGGGCGAAGCCACCATCCGCACAGATGTGAGCTACGGCGATGGCGTGTATAAATCTACCGATAGCGGCAAAACATGGAAGCATTGCGGCTTGACCGACACGCGCCACATCGGCAAGATGATCGTGCATCCCAAAAATCCTGACATCGTCTATGTCGCGGCGTTGGGACACGCGTTTGGAACGAATGAGGAGCGCGGCGTGTTTCGCAGCAAAGACGGCGGCGCGACATGGCAAAAAGTGCTCTACAAGAGCAATCGCGCGGGCGCCATTGACATCACACTCGACGCGCACAACCCCGACATCGTGTATGCCAGCGTGTGGCAGGTCTACCGCAATTTTTGGGAGCTGAGCAGCGGCGGAGAGGACAGCGGTCTGTGGATGTCGCGCGACGGCGGCGACACATGGACGGAGATCACCCGCAACAAGGGTCTCGAAAATCTCGGTTTGATTGGCAAGATTGGCGTGAGTGCATCGCCCGCGCAGGCGGGGCGCGTGTATGCGTTGATCGAGTCAAAAAACAAACCCGGCATGTATCGCAGCGATGACTTTGGCGCGACATGGCAGCTCGTTTGTGAGAATGGCGATCTGCGCCGACGTCCGTTTTATTACATGCATGTAGACGCTGACCCGATTGAGGCGGACACCGTCTACGTCAACAATCTCGACTTTTGGAAGAGCACCGATGCAGGCAAGACATGGAAAGACATCGGCACGCCACACGGTGACAACCATGGATTGTGGATTGACCCAAAGAACAACAAGCGCATGATCCAGAGCAACGACGGCGGCGCAAATGTGAGCTTTAACGGCGGGGAGACCTTTAGCACGATCTACAACCAACTGACGGGTCAGATTTATCACATAGACGTAGACAACCAATTCCCCTATCGCATGTATGGCACGCAACAAGACAACAGTAGCATCAGCGTGCCGAGTGACACAATCGGCGGGGCAATTGCCTGGAGCGACTGCAACACGGCGGGCACGGCAGAGAGCGGCTATGTCTCGGTCAAACCCGACGATCCAAACATCGTCATCGTCGGCGCGGTGGGTAGCTCGCCGGGCGGCATGGGCGCGCTGCAAAAGTACGATCATCGCACTAAGCAGATTCAGCTCATCAACGTGTGGCCCCAGCCTGCGGGCGCGATCAACATTGACACGTTGAAGTATCGTTTCCCGTGGACGTATCCGATTCAGTTTTCGCGCCACGACAGCAATACGCTGTATGTCTGCGGCAACCACGTCTTTAAGAGCAACGATCTGGGTCATAGCTGGACGCCGATCTCAGGCGACCTGACGCGCAATGATCCCAGCAAGATGAAAGCCAGCGGTGGACCCATTACGCTGGACACCAGCGGCGCTGAGTTTTATTGCACGCTGTATGCATTTGGCGAGAGCGTCAGCGAGCCCGGCACGTTGATGGTTGGCAGCGACGATGGCTTGGTGCATTACACAAAAAATGGCGGCAAGACGTGGGAAAACGTCACGCCAAAAGATTTGCCCGAGTGGAGCTTCATTCGCACCTGCGAGCCAAGCTGGCACGACAAAAACACATGGTATCTCGCGGCAACGCGCTACAAGCTGGATGACACCGCGCCGTATCTGTATCGCACGACAGACAATGGCAAGACGTGGACGCGCATCACGGATGGCATTCCGAGCGATGAGTATTGCCGCATCATTCGCAACGACCCGAAGGTCAAAGGCTTGCTGTATGCCGGCACAGAAAATGGCTTGTGGGTGTCTATCAACAACGGCGCGAGTTGGCAACGCTGGGACGGATTCCCCGTCACGCCAGTGTATGACCTCAGAATCAAAGATGATGACATCGTGGTCGGCACGCATGGACGCGGCTTTTGGGTGCTGGATGACATCAGTAGTCTGCGAGAGTACGTCACCAAGTCGGTGAGCGGCAACCAACCGCACCTATTTGGCGTTGGCACGACCTATCGCGTGATCCCCGATATCTTTGCCGTGTTTATGCAGGGTGAGGGGCGTGGCTATGGAATCGGACTTGGCACGGGCTCGATCTACGACTCCGCCAAAGACGAAAACGGAGTGATGCGCTACACCTTCCGCGATGCGGGCGCCGGGCGCGAAAAAGGCGCGATTGTGTATTACTCATTGCGCGAAGACGCCAATGACAATGCGCCCATTCGCCTCGAGATCATAAACTCGGCGGGTCAGGTCGTGCGCGTCTATACACAAAAGCCAGCCGACTACGCCACGTGGGACGAAAAGAAGAAGAGCGTAAATTATGGGCCATGGATCAGCGGCAAAGCGGGTGTCAATCGCTTTGTGTGGGATCTGCGGCATGAGGGCGCGTTGCGAGTGCCGGGCAATAAGACCGCAGGCGAGTCATTTACGGGACCCTTTGTGACACCCGGCAAATACAAGGCGCGTCTGACCGTCGGCGAGCTGGTGCAAGAGGTCAGCTTTAACGTTGTGAACGACAAACGCGTGAACACGTCAGCCGCCGACTTGCGCGCGCAAGAGCAGCAATTGCTCAAGATGCGCGACAAGATCAGCGACGCCCATCGCGCAGTCAATAAGCTGCGTGACGTGCGCGAACAACTCCAAGCATGGAAGAAACGCATCAGCGACGCAGCCATTCTCAAAGCCTGTGACGACACGATCAAAAAACTCGATGACATCGAAGACAAGCTGATCTTGCCGGGCGAGCAAAAGGATAGCTACAACCTGATTAGCCACACGCGTCTCAACGCGGCGATTGGCTTGGTCATCAGCGTCGTCAATAGCGCCGACACAAAGCCGACTACGCAATCGGTGGCGCTCTTTAAGGAGCAAGCCAAGGCGGTGGATGCTGAGGTCGCGCGACTCGATGCCGTGATTGCAAAGGATGTGGCGGATCTAAACAAGATGATCGCCAAAGCTGAGATGCCGGCGATTGCGGTTTGAGGGACTTTTCATTCTGAGGAGTAGAGCGACGAAGAATCTATGATGTGTGCATCGTTGCGCAAGAGATTCTTCACTTCGCGTCGCTACGTTCAGAATGACTTAGATGAAAACAAAAAGAGGCGGCTCATTGAGTCGCCTCTTTTGTTTTGGTTGAATGAGTTTGTAGGTGACAAAGGCTTCGACAGGCTCAACTGTGTTGAGCCGCTCAGCCTCCATCCTTACTGTGCTTACAATTCGATTCCAAAAAATGAGGCGTGCGCCGCCCAAGCTGGATTGAGCGCTAAGATGCGCGCATACACAGGGCAGTCGCGCCGGTGCGTGCCGGGTAGATAGCTCGTGCTCATCAAAAATTCGTT
>CAZVQE010000148.1:0-6380 GCA_964628875.1 uncultured Anaerolineae bacterium | reverse complement strand
ATTGACCAGTCGCCCGGGCACGACCAATATCTTGCGCGCGGGTTTGCCTTCCATAAATTTTTGCGCGCCAGCAGTTGCCAACGCCGCCTCGCGCACGCTCGCTTCATCCGTGCCAGCGGCGACGGTCAAACGGTCGCGCACTTTGCCATTCACCTGCACGACGATCTCGATCTCATCTTCCTTCATCAGCGCAGCGTCCGCCACCGGAAAATCTTGTTGGTGCACGCTGTAGGTGTTGCCCATGCGCGACCATAGCTCCTCAGCCATATGCGGCGCGATTGGCGCGATCAATTTGACCAGCGTCTGCATCACCTCGCGCCACTGCGGCAGATTGTCACAGCCCGCCTCGCGCGCCTTGTAGAGCGCGTTGGTGCACTCCATGAGCGCTGACACCGCCGTATTAAAGCCAAACGCCTTAAAGTCGCGCTCGACCTTGTCAATGGTTTGATGCAGGCTGCGCCACATGGCTTTGATGTCCGCGTCGCTTGGCTGCGAATTCGATTTCGCCTGATCTGGATCGTATGCCTCTAGCACGATGCGCCATACGCGCTCCAGCCAACGCCGCACGCCCGGCACACCGTTTGTGTTCCACGGCACCGTCTGCGCAAAGTCGCTGATAAACATCTCAAAACCACGCAACGCATCCGCGCCGTGCTCGGAGATCACCTCGTCGGGCGTGATGACGTTGCCCTTCGATTTGCTCATCTTTTCAAAGTACTCACGCCCTTTCTCGTCCACCTTCTTTTGTGGCGAGAGGATCATGCCCTGATTGCGCAATGCCTGAAACGGCTCGATGCCATTCACGATGCCAATGTCGTGCAGCACCTTGAACCACATGCGCGCATACAACAAATGCAATACCGCGTGCTCGGCTCCGCCGACATACATATCAACCGGCGTCCAGTATTTGATGGCTTCGGGGTCGCCAATCATCGCGTCATTGTGCGGGTCCGCAAAACGGATGTAGTACCACGACGAGCATGCCCATGTCGCCATCGTATCGGTCTCGCGTCGCCCATTGGGCGCATTGACAAACTCAGGGATCGTCTCCAATGGCGATTCGCCATTTGGACCCGGCTCGTACTCTTGCACGTCAGGCAAGATGACGGGTAGCTCTGACTCCGACATGGCGACGGGTCCATTCTCCGTATGCACAATCGGAATCGGCGTGCCCCAATAGCGCTGACGACTAATCAGCCACGGGCGGATGCGGTAATTGACGCGGCGCTTGCCAAAGCCATGTTGTTGGCAGTAGTCCGTCGCCGCGCGAATGCAGGCTTTGCCATCCGCGCCAGTGCTCATGCCCGTGATGGGTCCGCTGTCTACCATCACGCCGTCTTTATCTTCGTAGGCGCGCTCCATCGTTGCGCCGTCCAGCGCCGCGCCTGCGGGTTGCACGACGACCTTGATCGGCAAATCAAACTTGCGCGCAAAGTCAAAGTCGCGTTGATCGTGCGCTGGCACCGCCATGATCGCGCCCGTGCCATAACCCATGAGCACGTAGTCGGCGACCCAGATCGGTATCTTTTGTCCATTGACCGGGTTAATGGCATACGCGCCAGTGAAGACGCCCGTCTTTTCTTTGTTTTCTGCCGTGCGTTGCTCATCTGTCTCCGCTTTGGCTTGGGTGATGTATTGCTCTACTGCCGCGCGTTGGGCGGGCGTCGTGATCTGCAAGATTAGCGGATGCTCGGGCGCGATTACCATAAACGTCGCTCCCCACAGCGTGTCCGGTCGCGTTGTAAACACGGTCACCTTAGCGTCTGAATTCTGAACTCTAAACTCGACCTCCGCGCCTTCGCTCTTGCCGATCCAATTGCGCTGCATGGTGACGATGCGCTCGGGCCAATCTACGGTGTCGAGATCATGGATCAGTCGCTCTGCAAACGCCGTGATGCGAAAGAACCATTGTCTGATTGTGCGCTTGATGACCAGCTCGCCGCTGCGCCATGCGCGCCCGTTTTCGACTTCTTCGTCCGCGACCACGACTTTGTCCTTTGGGTCCCAATTCACCCGACTCTCTTGCTGAAAGGTCAGTCGAAAGTTAGACAGATATGCGTTTTGTTCGCGCTTGCTCAGCGCCTGCCATTGTGCGGCGCTGATGGGTTGCGCTTCTTTATTCACCGCACCGACAAACTCAGGGTGCGTATCAATGTAATCAAAAATCGCCTGCGAGCCGTGCGCGGCGATCTCCGTCTCTAGTTCGGCGATCGGCGAGGTTTTATTTTTGCGTGGGTCGTACCACGAGTTAAATAGCTGGATAAAAATCCACTGCGTCCAGCGATAGTAGTCGTCGTGCGCGCTGTTAATTAGGCGCGACCAGTCGTAGCTCAGCCCCATCAGTTTGTATTGACGCACGTAGTTTGCGCTGTACTTCTCATTCAGGCTGTGCGGGTTGACCTTCAGCTTGATTGCCGCGTTTTCGGTCGGCAGTCCAAACGCATCAAAGCCCATCGGATGCAAGACGTTGTAGCCTTTCATACGATAGTAGCGCGCGAGCACATCCGTCGGCACATAGTTGCGCGCGTGACCGACGCTCATGCCTTCGCCCGACGGATACGGATAAAAATCCAAGATGTAATACTTCGGGCGCGATTTGTCCGTGCCAGTCTTATAGAGCTGATCTTGCTCCCAGCGTGCCTGCCACTTGGGTTCGATCTCTTGCGGGTTATATCGGTCAATCATGGGTTCACCTCATTCACACGAAAAATAAAAACTCCACTCGTCAGCTCAGGGACGAGTGGAGTTCGTGGTACCACCCTGATTCAATTGAGAATCAACAATCCGTAATTCTCAATTCTTCGTTGCGCTGTTCGCCAGCGGCAGCGTCATCGCTCGCGGACGAGTTCGGCTTTTTTTTGTAAATGGCGCTCTGCTAAGTCGCCGTGTGAGGCTCACACCTTGCTTTCCTCACTCGCTGCGCAGACAGCCTACTACTTCCGGTCACTGCGATAAATTCACTTGTATGGACCTGAGGGGATTCGAACCCCTGACCTTCTCAATGCCATTGAGACGCGCTCCCAACTGCGCTACAGGCCCCAACGAAAAATAATTCTATCATAGTCGGCTATCATTGCCTCACATGAGTGTGTCTGTAATTTTGAAATCGGGGCGCGACAAATCTGTGCGCCAGCGACATCCGCGATTATTTTCGGGCGGCATCAAGCAGATTGACGGTAAGCCAAAAGACGGCGACATCGTCGAGGTGCGCGACAACAAAGGCGACTGGCTCGCGCGCGGCGTTATCAATCAACAATCACAGACGGCGGTGCGACTGCTGACATGGAACGCCGACGAAGCCATTGACGAGCATTTTTGGTGCGCGCGTGTGCAGGCGGCGATCCAATTGCGCCAGCGTGATCCGAATCTGACGCGCACCGACGCGCGACGCGTATTGTTTGGCGAGACAGACGGCGTGCCGGGTGTGATTGCTGATGACTACGCGGGCGTGCTGGTGGTTGAATGGAGCGCGCTGTGTGCGTTGCGTGCGCGTGAAGCCATACTTGCGGCGCTGCGCGATTCACTCCAGCCAAAGCATATCGTCGAGCGCTATGACGCTGAGCGCCTCAAGCACGAGGGTGTACGCCCGCCCATCTCAGCCAATGACAACGCGCCAACTGAGATCGAGATTCAAGAGGATGGATTGCGTTACGTTGTGGATTTACGCGGCGGGCAAAAGACCGGTTTTTATCTAGATCAACGCGCCAATCGCGCGCGTGTAGCCCGCTATGCACGCGGCGCGACGATGCTCAACACATTTTGCTATAGCGGCGGCTTTAGCGTGCATGCGCTGGCGCACGGCGCGACGTATGTCATCAATGTAGATTCGTCAACCGATGCGCTGACGCTGGCGACGCGCAACCACGAGCTAAACCGCAACAAGTTTGGCGGCACGTTTGAGTGTGTCGCCGCCGATGTGTTTGATGATCTGCGCATTCGCCGCGAGTCCAGCGAGAGCTTTGATCTCATCGTGCTGGATCCGCCCAAGTTTGCGCACAATCCAAATCAGATTGATCGTGCCGCGCGTGCCTACAAAGACCTCAATCGCATTGGCATGTCGCTCATCAAATCAGGCGGCGTGCTGGCGACGTTTTCTTGCTCGGGCGTGATTGATGCCGCGTTGTTTCAAAAGATCGTGTTTAGCGCGGCGCTTGAGGCAAATCGCAACGTGTGTATCGTCGAGCATCTGTCGCAAGCCAGCGACCATCCGATTCTACTGACCTATCCGGAGTCCGCCTATCTCAAAGGGCTGATCTGCATCGTGAATTGAGCGACTAACAAAGAGTGATATCACAGTGGAACACGCAAAATCTGAATCCGTCATTCCGAACGCCGAAGGCGGGGGAATCTCTGCCGAGTAACTTTACGGGGATTTCTCCCTTCGGTCGAAATGACAAATTAGCGCCTGACGCGCGCAAGTAGCTTGGTGTTTTAATAAAAATCTTTATGCGCCTACTTCGTTCATTTGGCTATGCGCTGGCGGGTATGTGGCATGCGCTCAACACACAGCCCAATTTTCGCATTCATCTGTCTGTGATGTTGATGGCGTTGGCGCTCGCGGCTGTATTGCGAGTGAATGGGGCAGAGTGGTTGGCGATTTTGATCCTCATCGGCATCGTGTTGCAAGCTGAGTTGTTTAACACCGCGATAGAGGCAATCGTAGACAAAGCCTCGCCCGAGCAACACCCATTAGCCAAGATCGCCAAAGACTGCGCCGCGGGCGCGGTGCTGGTCGCCGCGATCACAGCGGTCGTTGTTGGCGTTGTCATATTTGCGCCAAAACTGTTGGCGTTGTTGAGATGAGAGCGATGCAGAGATTGCGAGAACAGCACACACACCTGTGGCTCATTGCGATTGTGCTGGCGGCGTTTGCGCTGCGCATGATCCATCTCGCCGACGTAGCGCCGCGCTGGGACGAAGGCTGGTCGGTGGCGCATGCTTCACTCAGTCTTGGCGAGATTCTCCGCATCACGGCTGAGGACGTGCATCCGCCGCTCTACTATCTGTTGCTCGCGTTGTGGCAGCGTGTCGTTGGTGTGAATTTATTTTCAGCGCGTTATCTCTCGGTGCTGATGAGTTTGCCGTGCGTGCCATTGATCTATGTCGTGGCACGCGTATGGTCGCGCAGCCGACGCGTCGCTGTGATGAGCGCATTGTTGCTGGCGTGGCTGCCGTTGGCGGTGTATTACAGCGCGGTGGTGCGCATGTATGCACTCGCGCCGAGCTTTGTGCTACTTGCCGCGTATGGCGCGCTCAAGCCTCGCCGCATCTGGTTTGTCATCGGTGCGCTGGGCGCGATGCTGACGCTATATCACAGCGTTTGGGCGCTTGCGGCGATTTTTGTTTATGCGTTTGTCAGGGCGTCGGTTTTCGGTAGACGGTCGTTGGTCGTGAGTACGCTGATCGCGGCAGCGGCATATTTGCCGTGGGCAGCCTATGCGCTGCCGATGTTTTTTGCGCGTGCGGCGGCGCAGACCAATCGCAACGTGTTGCAGGATTTTGGCGTGCGCTATTTTGTTGAGAATGGAATATTGAGCCTAACGATGTCGCAGCAGGTGGGTTGGCTTGGCGTCAGTGTCATCGTCGTCATTTTGTTGCTCGGCACAGCCCGATTTGCAAAAAACAATGTGTTGCCGATGTTGGCAATAGCGCTGACGTTGGCAGGTGTGTCCTACGCTGCGCGACAGTGGGCGTTTAATGCGCGCATGCTGATTACGGCGGCGCCGTTTTTGGCGTTGTGGCTGGGTGGCGCGATTGCGTCGTTGCCGCGCGGTGTGTGGCAAATGGCGCTCGTCGCGTTGTTTGGTGTTTACTTCAATACAAGCACGCAGTTTGTTTACGCCAAGTCGCTCGAAGTGTTTGACCCGTATGATCCGCATGTGTATCAGGTGCGGCTGGCGCAAGGTCGCGCGGACGATGTCGCATTTTTTAATGTGTTGAGTCCAGCCGGTTTTTATGCGCTGGATCGTGCGCCGACCAACCCGCAATGGTCGTATGCGCTGACGTGGGATCCGGTGATTGAGGATCGCGCGCGTTGGGAGACGCGCATCACAAATGCGGCTCAGTCTCACGCGCGGCTGTGGGTCGTGCTGTATCGCGGCTTGGTGGACGCCAATGGCGATTTGCGCGGTTGGCTGGATACGCATTTTTATCCGGCGCGCGGTGAATGGGACAAAGAGGATACGTTTTTTGGCTTGTATGGCGTTGCGCGCGAACCATTGACACAGACACCCGCGCACGCAGGGTGGGGCGCGCTTGAGCTGCGGTCTGCGTTCATCGGCTCACGTGTGCGCGCGGGGGATGTGATTCCCATCGAGCTGACGTGGCGCGCCACTGCGCCGCTCAAAGACGGCTACAAAGTGTTTGTGCATGCGCTCGAC
>CAZVQE010000147.1:0-6419 GCA_964628875.1 uncultured Anaerolineae bacterium | reverse complement strand
TTTCCAGAGCGCGTAAATGACATCCTTGTCGCCGGTCACGAGATTGCACATCACACCTACGCGCATATCGAGCCGAGTAGCCTCAGCGTTGATGAGGAGCGACGCGACCTTGAGCGCGGGCTTGAGGCTTTGGCAAAATTTGGCGTGCGTCCGATAGGGTTTCGCACTGGCGGTCAAAGTGAACACACATTGAGTCTGCTCGAGGAATATGAATTTATTTACGACAGTAGCTTCAAAGGTGATGACTTTCGTCCTTATCGCCCACGTATCGGTGATTTTGTTTCATCTCAGCAGCCTCTGGTGCGCGGGCGCGAGGCGCGTCTTTGGGAGATGCCAACGCAATACGAATTTGACGATTGGGTGCATTTCAACTTTAACTTTAGCCCGTATCGCAATGGCACGAGCGCTCCAAGCAAAGTGTTAGAGATTTGGACGGCGCAGCTACGCTGGATGGACAAGCACGTGGATGGTGGTGTGCTGACTGTGTTGATGCATCCGCAGGTCATTGGGCGCGCGCACGCGATCGCCATGCTGGAGGACTTTGTCAATTTTGCAAAGTCGCGCGATGTGCGTTTTTTGACGATGGCAGACGTGGCGCGCGGACTGCCACAGTTGCGCTAAAACAGCTAAATGATCTTTTCGGGCAAGCCGGATTTCAATGAGCGCATTGCTGCATCTTGGATTTGTGATGTCACTAGCGTATGACGCGGCGATGTGGTTGGTTCTCGCCCGTCACGTACGCAATTTACAAACTCACGCACACTCTCGACAAATGCGCCCTCTAACTTGCCTGAGACCTCAGTGGCAGTCGCTGGGCCGGTAAATTGCACTTCTTGCGCGCCTTTTTGATTGTGAAATTCGATACGTCGTAAGCGGTTGTTATATGCGATTGTTCCATAATCTCCGATGAGTTGCATCGCACCGTCTGCAACAACAGGATATGTGGTTGGATGTATCCACGATGAATGGAAATTGACGCTTGCCCCGCCCTCAAATTGCACCAACACATTCATGCCGTCGGAGGTGTGAACACTCATAGCATCAAGCACGCCACGCGTTTCGGTTGCATAGACATGCATAGGCTTTTGCGCAAGATACCAACACACTAAATCAATATCATGGCTCGACATGAAATAGAACGGTGAACTTTGTGCTGCCCAACTAAGCATGCCTGTTGGCACATAAATCGTATCAAATTTGATCGAGGTTGCCATGCGCAGAGTGCCAAGATCGCCAGAGGCAACTGCACGTTTGATCCACGCATAATCAGCGAGCCATCTCTGGCTAAAGTTGATTGCGACAGTTGATTTAGAGTTCAATGTTGCTTCAGAGATTCTTTGCGCATCAACAAGCGTCGTAGCAATTGGCTTTTCTAAAAAAACATGTTTACTTGCTGCGATTGCCTTTAAGGCTGGCTCAGCGTGTAGGTGATCTGGCGTCGCAATTGCAAGTGCGTCAAATTTCTCATTTGCAAACAACTCGTCAATCGAGGAGTAGGCTTTGGCTTGATATTTATTGGCAACGGCTTTTGCACGGTCAGCAACAACATCAACCACTGCAACTAGGCTTGTGCTTGGTTGCTCCGCAAATACGCGCGCATGTCGCGCGCCCAGTAATCCAGCGCCTACAACGGCGACTTGTAATTTGTCAGTCATAAATGGTCAGATTTAACCTTTAACAGCACCCATCCGCACGCCCTCGAGGAAGTAGCGTTGAAAGATGAGAAAGAAAATAATCATAGGCAATGCTGACAGAGCGGCACCGCTAAAAATGATGCCCCAATCGGTCATAAATTCACCTTGCATATTGGCAATTCCAACAGTGAGTGTGTAGTTTTGTGGCTTATTGAGCGCAATCACAGGCCACAAAAAATCATTCCAGTAACGCACAAAAGTGAAAATGGCTAAAGCAGCGATTGCGGGCTTGCACAACGGCAAGATGATGTTTAGAAACATCTGAATCTCGCTGCAGCCATCTATACGCCCGGCGTCTTCCAATTCGCGCGGCAATGTCTGGATGTACTGTCGCATTAAAAAGATGCCGAATACAGCGGCAGTGCCCGGCAAAATCAGAGCGAGTATAGAGTCAATCAACTCAAATTGGCGTGTAATGAGATAAAGCGGAATCAGAGTTACTTGCGGCGGGATCATCAACGTACTGAGGATCATCCAAAAGAAAACATTTTTTAGCGGGAAATTGCGCTTTGCAAATGCGTAACCTGCAAGCGTATCGAAGAAAACATGCCAAAGCGTCACTGACGTTGCAACGATAAAACTGTTGAGCATCCAATTCAAATAAAACTTGTTGTTGGTCAGTAAGCGTTGAAAATTTTCAACGCTAAATTCAGGGATCAATATAGGGGTGAGTGGCGGAGTCGAAGTAATCGGCGTGAGCGCATTTGTAAAAAGCCAATACATCGGAAAGAGCGCAATGATGGTCGTGAAAATGAGTATGGCTGCGCCGGCGATACGACTCGGTGTCAGGGGTGCGCGCTTGAGTGAATTTGTCATGAATTAGTACTCCACATCACTGCGCAAAACGCGGAATTGGAAAATCGCTACGATCGCGATCATTACAAAAAGCACAAGCGCTTGCGCCGAGCCAACTCCCGGGTCAAAATCTTTGAAAGCACTATTGTAGATTTGTGTCACTATGGTTTGTGTACTGTTGCCAACACCGCTTGGCACCATCACATAGATCTTGTCAAACACCTCAAAGCTAGCAATCGTATAAATCACCGCCAAATAAAGTGTTGTGCTTTTGATGAGCGGCACGGTGATATTCCACCATTTGCGAATGGGACCTGCCCCATCCAACTCAGCAGCTTCGTAATATTCTGCGGGGATACTGCCGATTGCTGCGCTGTATAGCACAACTGCTGTTGCCGGAATCGTGAGCAATGTGCTGATAATGATGCTCCACAGAGCGATGTCCGGATCGGACAGCCAGCGCACAGGAGCCAGGCCGACTAATCGCAACAGATAATTTGCAAAGCCCCAACTGCCATTGTAAATATATGCCCATGTCATGCCGATTAACAAAGCACTACTCACAGCTGGCAAGTAGTATGCTGCGCGAAAAAAAGTGCGCATTCGGTGGCTGAGTGGTTGTATTAGACTTGCGAGAATAAGCCCCAGTGTGACATTGACAGCTACTGTGCAAATGCTATAGAGCAAAGTATTGCCAATTGCGCGCACAAACACCCCTTGTGTTTGAGTAAATGCTGTAATGTAGTTTTTATAAATTGGGTCAATCCATTGACCGCCACGCACAAGACTGTATTTTTGAAATGATATGACAAATGACCATATGACTGGGATCAGAGTAAACACTACAAAGGTGATCATGCTCGGCAAAATAAATGCGTAGCTCCAGCCATATTTGCGGAAAAATTTTTTCATTGCGATCTGACTTATAGTTTTTTCACCCAATACAAATCTGACCGCTCCTAGAGCGGTCAGATTTATGTTTTCTAAAGTTTCACGATGCCAAACTCATTCTACTTGTTAGTCAACAAAGTAGTCGCTTCGGCACTGATACGCTTCATCGCTTCTTCGGGTTTGGCTTTGCCAAAGATGATGTTTTGATACTCGGTGTGCATTAGGCGGGTGAATTTCGCCCAATCTGGAACGAGCGGTGTCACATACATATCTGACAACATTGGCACGAACTTATCGAGTGGGTCGTTGATCTTGACGCTCTTGCGTGCGCCTGGAGCAAGGTAAAACCCTGTCGGCACGTTGCTTCCTGGAGGCACGTCGTCTTGCACTTCGCTGCTTGTTAGGTAGCGTCCCAAGTCCATCGCGGCTTGCTTCTTAGCTTTGTCGCTAATCTTGCTTGCTACACCGATGAGACCAACTGCACCGATCGTGAGCTTATTTTTGTTTGCGGTTGGATGCGGGTAAATCTCAAAATTGACTTTTGCGCCCTTAAACCCTACTGATGCACCAGTTGCGTCAACAATCATCGCAAATTGCTTGTTTTGGAAGCCGCCCTTGACGTCGGCGTCTTTCATGCTACCAAAGTCAGGCGGAGTCACCTTATGCACCAATGCCAAATCAGCCATACGCTGCAAACCTTTGTATGCGGCAGCATTGTCAAAGCCAAACTTGCCATCCTTGCCAATGGGTCGCACATTGGAATCCTCATTCATCCACAAAGCCCATGTGTTGACCACACCGGGATCCACGAAACCAGCAAAGCCATACACTTGCTCGCCATTGGCACGCTTAAAGGTAGTCTTTTTGGCGACCTCAACAAATTGATCCCAAGTCCAGTCCTTCGGTGGCATATCAACTTTTGCCTCAGCAAATACATCTTTGTTGAGCATGATGCCCATCGGCACCACCCATAGAGGCCAAGCATAAGCTTTGCCATCACTGCCAACACGCGTCACATCCAATACATTTGGCAAGATATCAGCCTTATCCGCATCGGTTAGATACTCGTCAATTGGAGATGCTAGACCGTCTTTGACCCAACCCGGCAATCGGTCGCTTGGCATACGCCACAGGTCAATGCCTTGACCGCTCTGCAGCGCGGTGTTTAGCTTTGTAAAACCTTCATCGTTTGGCGGATATCCAGTCAACTCCACCTTAATGTCGGGGTTATCCATCATAAATTGTGCAACTGCATTGTCAAATGGATTTGCAAATGCATTACCGGGCGTGTAACCAAGAACCCACAGGTTGAGTGTGCCTTTGTAACCGCTGCTGCTCTTGCGAACTGCGCCACCCTTGGCTGCGCGCGGTGGTGGCGGCGGAACTGTTGGCGCCACCGTCGCTGCTGGCGCCGCAGTTGCTGCGGGTGCTGCAGGGGCAGTCGTAGGTGCCGGAGCAGCTGGTGCAGCGGTTGCGGCTGGCTTCGGTGCTTCGGTTGGCTTTGGCGCTGCCGTGGGTGTTGGGCTTGCGCACGCAGCCATTACAAAGCTGGCAGCTAACGTAGCTGCAATGAGTGGAAATTTATTCATTTTTCTCCTCTGAAATTTTTTGGCATAACCTGCCAATGCAGACATGATAGCAGATGATGTGCGAAGTTAATTTGATATAAATTTTGGGTCTTGCGCAGACTACTTGGCAATCAGTTTCATCACGGTGTTGAGGTCTTTGTCACCACGCCCGCTCAGATTCACCAAAATAATGTCGTCTGCGTCGAGTGTCGGCGCGCGGCGAATCGCCTCGGCGACGGCGTGTGACGACTCAAGCGCAGGAATAATGCCCTCAAACCGACACAGCATGTTAAATGCATTGAGTGCTTCGTCGTCTGTGGCAAATGTGTATTGCACGCGGCGCGTATCGTGTAGATATGCGTGCTCTGGACCTATGCCGGCGTAATCTAGCCCCGCCGAAACGGAGTGCGTTTCGGCAATTTGACCGTCGGTGTTTTGCAGGACGTATGTGCGCATGCCTTGAAACACGCCTTCTTTGCCTTTGACTTGCGCATCACGTGCTTGATGTTCGTTGGCAAATCGGATCGCATGCTGATCTGTGCTGAGACCATAGCCGCCGGCTTCCACGCCGATGAGTTTTGCTGAGCTGTCGAGGAATGGATAAAAAATGCCAATCGAATTGCTGCCGCCGCCGACACAGGCGATGACTTCATTTGGCTCTCGCCCTGCTAGATCAACAATCTGTTGGCGCGCCTCGATGCCGATAATGGATTGGAAATCACGGCAAATGAGTGGATACGGGTGTGGACCCAGCGCGCTGCCGATGATGTAATACGTGTCATTGACGTTGGTGACCCAATCGCGTATAGCCTCATTCACCGCATCTTTGAGCGTGCGCGTACCGCTGCTGACGGGGCGCACCTCAGCCCCGAGCAACTGCATGCGAAACACATTGGGTTGTTGGCGCTGCATATCCACTTCACCCATATACACAACGCACTGAAGCCCCAACAATGCACACGCCGTCGCCGTCGCAACGCCGTGCTGCCCCGCGCCAGTCTCTGCAATGATGCGTTGCTTGTTCATGCGTTTGGCGAGCAAGGCTTGCCCGAGCGCATTATTGATTTTGTGCGCGCCAGTGTGTAACAGATCTTCGCGCTTGAGGTAAATTTGCGCGCCGCCGAGATGCGCGCTTAGTCGCTTTGCATGTGAGATGGGTGACGGACGCCCGACATAGGTGCGCAACAGATGCTTAAACTCGGCTTGAAAGCTGACGTCATGCTTGAGCTCATCGTAAACCTCGATCAAGTCATCGAGCGCGGGCATCAGCGTCTCAGGCACATAGCGTCCGCCATACTTTCCAAATTTACCGTTGTCGTCGGGGAGATTATTCATGGTGTAAAAAAATTGCCATCGGCTCAATTCAGAAACCGACGGCAATTATGCTAGTGCGCTGGACAGGACTTGAACCTGCAGGCCTTGCGGCACCACCCCCTCAAGATGGCGTGTCTGCCAATTTCACCACCAGCGC
>CAZVQE010000146.1:0-6447 GCA_964628875.1 uncultured Anaerolineae bacterium | reverse complement strand
TATCAGCCAACAGTTGCTCATAGGCGGGCATCAGCGCGAGCGCGTCTTCGGTGTTACTGACACGGCGTTGCGCGCCGACCCAATTCACATGGCGCACGCCAGTCGGCAGCGCGCGCTGCTCAAAGACAACATTGCCGCTGCCAAAATGCGCAAAGTGAATCTCATACGGCGACTGTGCCAGCTTTTGCAAAAAGCGCCGATCATGCGTCGTGTAATCGCGGCTGAAATACAAAATGCGTTTGCTCATAGTTCGATCACCAGTGTCACGGGTCCATCGTTGATGAGGCTCACGCGCATATCCGCGCCAAACACACCGCACTCGACGCGGGGGATGCCTTCGTCGCGCAGACGTTGAGCAAATTGCTCGATGAGCGGCTCGGCTTGTTCGGGGCGTGCGGCGTTGATAAAGCTCGGTCGCCGTCCTCCACTCGTGTCGCCAAAGAGTGTAAATTGGCTGACGACCAGCGCGCCGCCCTGCACATCGAGTAGTGAGCGATCAAAACCCGAGTCGCCCTGCAACGCGGGAAAGATGCGCAAAGTAGCAATCTTTTTTGCCATCTTGTGAATGTGATCTGCGCCATCGGTATGCGTGATGCCGACCAACAACATCACGCCGTGCTCAATTGCGCCTGTGACGGCATCATTCACCGAGACGGAGGCTTGCGTCACTCGCTGCAACACAACTCGCATGGGTGTGGATTGTACTCAGACGCGAGGCAACAAAAAAAGCGGGCGATGGGATTTGAACCCACGGTCCTCTGCTTGGGAAGCAGATGCTTTACCACTAAGCTACGCCCGCTTGTAAGTAAAAATATACCACATGCACTGCAAAAATTTGAATAGATCAACGCTCAGAGGCAGAAAGACATTTCCTCTATATTTTGACAAATCGCTATAGAATATACGGACGCAAAAGGCACCCTCTCCTTTTTAAATTTTTGCCCAAACCCAACATGAAAAACAAGTCGTCTGCGAATATGCTTCGGATTACATATGCACAATTGTTAGCTTACGGTATAGGAGGAATGCTCGTATTGTCGGCAATCGCCCTGCCCTTAGTCGCAGGCAAATTGGCAGTAGCGGCGGTTGTCCCTAACTTTTTGTCACCACTCACCAATCCTTTTGGGCTATCATATGTTGGAAACAATGCTGTGCCAACCTTTGTAGATATTGATGGGGATGGTGATTTGGATGCTTTTGTAGGAAATGAAGCTGGCGACATTGTTTTCTTTACTAATGCGGGCAGCGTCAGCAACCCCGTCTTTGCCGCGCCATTGACCAATCCATTTGGTCTGACAGATGTTGGAGCCTATGCCACGCCAACCTTTGTAGATATTGATGGGGATGGTGATTTGGACGCTTTTGTGGGAAATTCAGTCGGCAACATCCTTTTCTATCTCAACACGGGGAGCGCCAGCAACCCCATCTTTGCCGCGCCATTGACCAATCCATTTGGGCTGACGGCTATAGGTGTCTATGCTGCGCCAATCTTTGTGGATATTGACGGGGATGGGGATTTGGATGCTTTTGTAGGAAATTACTACGGCAACGTCATTTTTTATCGTAACGCGGGCAGCGCCAGCAACCCCGTCTTTGCCGCGCCATTGGGCAATCCGTTTGGGCTGACAAATGTTGGATACCATGCCAAGCCAACTTTTGTAGATATTGATAATGATGGGGATCTGGATGCTTTTGTAGGAAATTACTTAGGCGACACCTTATTCTTATATAACTCGGTTAGCGCTAGCAACCCCGTTTTTGCCGCGCTATCCACCAATCCATTTGGGCTGTCAAACGTGGGATCCACAGCCGCGCCAACCTTTGTAGATATTGACGGGGATGGCGATTTGGACGCTTTTGTGGGAAACAACTTAGGCAACATCGCTTTCTTTCGCAATGCATCCGTGCTGCCTGCGACAGCCACTAACACAAACACCCCAACGAATACAGCTACGGACACTGCGACCAATACACCAACGAACACACCCACAAATACACCTACCAATACACCCACGCCAGTTCCGCTGATCGCTAGACCCACAGATGAGCCCTCAGTTCCGCGTTGCGATGATCGGGTTTTTATCAACGAGGTTTTTCTAGATCGCCCCAATGGCACGCGAGAGTTTGTAGAGCTATATGACGGCGGGCGTGGATACACACCTTTGGACTGCCTGACGTTAGTGTTTTATGACGGCGCGACCAATCAGTCTTACATGCGCGTTGACTTGTTTGGGCAAACCACAAATGCAGATGGGTATTTTGTGATCGGCAGTTACCTTCAGCCCAATGCGATCATCAACTGGTATCCCGCTAATCAAATGCGTGACACATTGAATGCAATCGCGCTTCACCATGGCTTTACGCGCGAATATCCAAATGGGACAAACGTCACCGGCACGCTGCCATTGGATGCCGTAGTCTATGGTCTGGATCTATCTACAGACAGCCCCGCAAAGCGCTCGCCGTTGCTGAGCTTGCTCCATCCAAACCAATCCATCATCAATATTCACAGTACCGATATCGCTGAGTTTTCTTTTGGTCGTTGCGACTTAGGCGCGAGCGATACGCAAATGACAACGATGATTTCCTATCAGCTTGCAAAAAACAGCCCCGGGCAGGCAAATCAATGCGCAAGCGCAACACCCACACCGCCCGCGCGTCGCAATCTCTACATGCCACTTTTTCTCAAATAGTCGTCGGTGCCCTGCGCAAATATCAAGACCCAGCATCAAATTTGGCACGATCCTCTCATGTGATAATCGCGCTCGCATGTCATCAACGCTTGCTATCTTGCCAACGGCTGACCCGCGCCGCATCGCTGAGCGCCTCATTGCTTTTGCCAATGCAGACGGCGGCACCATCGTCATCGGCTTTGACGAGCGCGGCAAGCAAATCGCGCGTATCGCACCCGATGAGATCGAGTTGGCATTGCGTGAGGCAGTCACGCTGTGTACGCCGATTGTGCGCGCAACCCTAGAGGTCAACACCAGCAGCGGCGGCGGACCCTCACACGTCATCAACGTGCCGCGTAGCAAGGCGCACCATCAATTACGCACCGATCATGTCACGCCCTCTACCGTCGCGCCCGCGTTTGAGGATGAGCCCGCGCCAAGCGCGACGCTCGATGATCTCGACAGTGATGTGATAGATGAATTTGTGCGCAAGCGTGAGGAACGCACGCGGCGCAAGATTGATGGCGATGTCTCGACGTTGCTGCGCGAGATCGGCGCGCTCACCGCCAATAGCGCGCCGACAGTAGCAGGCATCTTGCTGTTTGGTAAAAATCCGAGCATGTTTATCAAGGGCAGCGGCGTTGTGTTTGTCAAGTTTCCGGGCATTGACATGCGCGCAGAGGGCGGCGCGATGGGCTACGGGCGACGCGAAGAGATCAATGGACCTTTGTCGCGTGTGGTCGAACGCGTGTGGCAAGTTGTGTTTGAGGAGATGCGCGTTGGCGCGGTCGTGCGCGGCAAGCAACGTGAGGATGTGCTGGAGTACCCCGAGCTAGCAGTCCGCGAGGCGCTTGTGAATGCGATCTGTCACCGCGATTATTCGATTCAAGGGCGACGTATCGAAGTGCGCAAGTTTGCCGACCGCCTTGAGGTCATCTCGCCGGGCGGACTCGCCGGTTACATGACCCTCGACAACTTGATCGAGGAGCACTATTCGCGCAACCCGCGCCTCGTGCATGGCTTGTATCACTGGGGCTACATCGAGGAGCTGGGACTTGGCGTAGATCGCATGATCGAAGAGATGACGACGCGCGGACAGCCTCCGCCCAAGTTTGAGGATAAGCAACACAGCTTCAAGGTCACCTTGTCAAATTACGCTGAGCGCGGCAACGTTTCGCCTCCGATCGCCGCAGCGCCGATTCAACAAAACAATCCTGCGATCAGCGCGCCATCAACCACAGTCGCAGCGCCAGCCAGCACGCTCGGCGAACGACAAGCGCGTGCGATTGACTACATAGCCAAGCACGGACGCATCACCAATAGCGATTATCAGACGCTGTGTCCGGATGTGAGCGCCGAGACGCTACGCACCGATCTGGCTGAGCTGGTGCGCAAAGGCACACTCATGCGCGTCGGCGAAAAGAAAGGCACCTATTACATCTTGAAGTAGTAAGTGTCCCGACATTAATGCAAATCTGTCACCTTGAGCAAAGCGTAAGCATGCGTCATTCCGAGCAGCGCATGAAATGCGCTAGCGAGGAATCCCCCAACAGTAATTTTTCAGAGATTCCTCACTGGCGCACATTGTGCGCCATTCGGAATGACAGTCATCTCTCCCCACAGACACTCCCTTAGGCATTTCGCTGCTATCATCGCTGCCCATGAACCGCACCCAAAAACAAATCGTCGAATATTTGGATCGCTCGTTTTTTGCATTTGCCGACAGCGCCAAGGCGCTCAGCGCTGCCGAGCTCGCCTATCAGCCGAATGGCGGCTGGACGACGCACCAGATTTTGTCGCATGTGATGGAGGTCGAGACGCTCGCGTTTTTGCCGCGCCTCAAGCTCGCGCTCACGCAAAATGGCGCGCCGTCGTCGGTGTATTCGCCTGAGGAATGGCTCAATCAGCGCTATCGCACCGACGCAAAAGTCACTCAGATGCTTGCGCAGATTCGCACGGCACGCCGCAGCATGATCAAGATGCTTTCAACATGCAGCAAGTCCGATTGGCAAAGCTATGTCGTGCACCCGCGCTACGGCAATCTCACTGTTGAGTACATCGCCTCGCACGCGGTAGATCACATGTATGAGCACCTGACCGATCTGTGGCGCGCGCGCACGCTGAGCACAAAAAAATAGCTAAGGCAAACTCGCAACGAGCGAAATAAAACAAATGTTGTCATTCTGAACGAAGCGTAGCGAAGTGAAGAATCTTTTAATGCGCTAGAGATTCTTCGTCGTGCATCTCTGCTTCGCGCCGTTGCACTCCTCAGAATGACAGACCTGTTCTTATTCCGAAATGGGCATTATTTAGCCGTTGATCTTTTTCAAATCATAGATCGGCGCGCTGCAGGTCGTGCCGTGACAAACAAAAGCGACGGGTGTTTGGTGAATTGGATAGCCGCGCACGCGAATCTCATCTGCATTGCGTTGCGGATGCAGCACGCGCACGATGCGCCCGCTGTCACCGCTCTGATGCGCCGCCTCTAGCCACATGCGCGCATCGGCATCATCCGCGACAATCACGATCTCGGTCGGTTGCGTCGTCGCGCGCATGACCGCGAGCGCGTAGGCGCTACCGTGATAGCCGTAGCGTTTGTATTCATTCACAAATACCACAAGCGCTTGCTGCGCCATCGTGCGCGAATCCGATTCACCGGATAAGACGCCACGCAGCAACAGTGCGTCCGCCATCGCGCAATTATCAAAAATGGGTTGCACACGCGCGCGCAACATGCCCTGTGCGCTAGCGTCGCGCGGCGCATCACAAAATGCGCCATTGCCGATGCGCAACTCGCGCACAGCAAACTCGATGAGCGCGTCCGCCGTCTTGCCATCGCGCAGACCGAGCGCGTGCGCGCGCAGCAACGCCCTCGCCAGTGCGGCTTGGTCGCCGAGCATGCCACGCAGCGCCGACGCACGCGGTGCGCCGTCTGCAAATGTAATCGAATGTGTCACGCTGCCATCGGCGTTGACGCACAAACGCACGAGCGTATCGAGCATGCGCAGCGCCAGCGCGGCGTAGCGCGATTCGCCGAGCACATAGCTCGCCACCAGCAACGCATCTGCCATCAGCGCGTTCCAATCCGCATACAAGCGCCAATCAATAAACGGCGCCTTGAGCGCGGCGCGTTCGCTGCGTGACAGCGCGTAGTATTCTTCGTCGGCGTCTTGGCTGCCCGCAAAGTAAGTCACGCCGTCGCGGTCGTGCAGCAGCGTCTGCTCCAGATAGTCGAGCGACGCGCGCGTGATGCGCTCGATGATTTGCCGATGGCTTTGTTGAATGGCGCTCGCAGTCGGTAAAACTTGCAGCGCATGTAGATGCAGCATCAGCAGACGCGCGTGATCTTCGAGCATCTTTTCAAAGTGCGGCACGCTCCAGTCGGGCGTCGTCGAGTAGCGAAACCAACCGCCCTCGATCAGATCGTACATACCGCGCGTGCCCATCGCCGTCAGCGTCTGCGTGACTTTGTCATGCTGCTGCGGCTGTGTCAAGAGCAATTCCCATGCATCGCTCATCGGAAATTTTTGCCCGTCACCGATGCCGCCATGTGTCCGGTCGTAGCTCAGCTCGATCTGATGTGTGACATGCGCCGCGATGTCGTCGCTGTTGAGTTGAATGACATCCGCCGTGCGCAACGACTCAGGCGGGATCATGGGTTCGAGCGGCGGTTGCGCCATCAGTTGCTCGATATTCTTTTGCCAGTATTGCAGCACTTGTGGGATGAGCTGACGCATCTGCGACGGCGCAAAATACGTGCCGCCGTAGATCAGCT
>CAZVQE010000145.1:5098-6447 GCA_964628875.1 uncultured Anaerolineae bacterium | reverse complement strand
ATTGGCATGGACAAAGCCATATTCAAGGCGTTGATGCGCGCGCACAATTTGCCGGTGACGGATCATACCGTGATCAAGCGTAGCGAGTGGCGTGAGCATCGTGATGACATTGTGAATAGCGTTGTCAGCGAGCTAGGTTTGCCTGTTTTTACAAAACCTGCCAATATGGGCAGCAGCGTCGGCATCCACAAGTGTAAGACGGAGGCAGAGATCATCAGCGGCGTGGAGGATTCATTCAACTGGGATCGAAAAGTGCTGATCGAAAAAGCTGTGCCTAATGTGCGCGAGCTAGAGGTAGCAATCATCGGTAACGATCCGTACGTGGCATCAGTCGTCGGCGAGATCGTGCCAAGCCACGAGTTTTATGACTATGGCGCAAAGTATGAGGACGGCTCGCAATATTTGATACCGGCGCGCATACCGCCGCAGTTGTCTGATCTGATCCGCGAGACAGCCATCGAGGTTGCCACAATCTGCGATGTGCAGGGTATGACACGCGTGGACTTTTTGCTGGATGGCTCGGCACGTGGCGATAGCCCGACCGCAGGCGAGATTTTTATTAGTGAGATCAACACGATTCCCGGCTTTACGGAGCTAAGCATGTATCCAAAAATGTTGATCGCTAGCGGCATGACTTATCCTGAAATTTTAGACCGATTAATTGAGTTAGCTTATGAAACCAACTGACCCTCAACGCAACAAGCGCTCACGCGTGCGCTATGACTCGATGATTAGTTCGACGATGAATGAAGCGCGTTACCAAGAGACGCACAAGCCGATTCAACTGCCGTCGCGACTCAAGGTGTCAATAGCTATCTTTGTGTTGCTGGCAGGTGTGGTTTATTTTGCTGCGCGTTGGTTGAGCAGCGATACATTTATGATCAAGACGATCCGCGTCGTCAACAATCGAAATGTGCCTGCTGAAGATGTGATTAAAGCGAGTGAATTGCAAGGCAAACATATCTACTCGGTGTTGTTACAACCTTCTAAGCTCGATCAATCCGTTGAACGCATCAAGACAGTCGCTGGTGTGGATGGCGCGCGCGTAGAGTGTGCTTCGAGTCCACAGGTCGAGTGCGCTTTGATTGTTCAGCCGGCGCAGCCGTTGGCAATCTTGCAAACCAAACAAGGCGCGATATGGCTTGACCGGCAGGCTCGCGCGCAAAAAGTGTCCGAAGAAATTTCGCCGCTTATCAAATTGAAACAAGAGCCGGGTACGCCACCGCTCTCGCAAACCTACGTGATGACGCAGTCGTTGGTACGCGCTCTCACTGAGCTAGAAACGCTGGACACTGGAGTGGGTGAGTATTATTTTTCTGAGCACTATGGATTTACGATTGATCAACGCG
>CAZVQE010000145.1:0-5088 GCA_964628875.1 uncultured Anaerolineae bacterium | reverse complement strand
GATGCGATTAAAGTTAGAATTGGCAAAGCAATTGCGTGTGCAACTCGAAAGCAAAAACGTCGCGCCTAAGATGATTGACGTGCGATTTGTAGAGCGACCGTATTACACAACAACTGTGCCCAAACCGTAAATGCCCATCACAAAACAAATCAATGTCGTTGACATTGGCAGCTCCAAAATAGTCGCACTCATCGCAGACGAGTACGAGCCAAACGCCTTTTCAGTTTTAGGCTCCGGAGTGGTCGTGTCTCGTGGCATCAAGCGTGGTCAGATTATTGATGTGAATGAAGCTGCAGCTGCCATTCGAGAAGCGGTCTCGATGGCAGAAAGCTCGTCTGCACTGACGATGCCAACCGCAACCGTGAGTATCAGCGGCAATCATGTCGCCTCACAAAATACATCTGGCACAGTCGCGGTCGGCAGTGACAAGGGCGTGACCCCCGAAGATGTCGAGCGCAGCCTAGAATCGGCTCAAGCGATTACCATTCCAACCAATCGCGATATTTTGCACGTGATCCCGCGTCACTTTAAGCTCGACGACATTGATGGTATTCGTATGCCGATTGGCATGATAGGTTATCGTCTCGAGTCACAAGCCAATCTAATCACTGCGGCTTCGACTGCGATCCAAAACACGATCAAGTGTGCGCAAACGGCGCAGTTGCAAGTTGGATTTAGTGATCTTGTGTTGACCTCGCTTGCGTCGGCTGAGGCAGTGCTAACGCCAAGCGAGCGCGAGATCGGCGTCATGCTGGTTGATATCGGCGCTGGCACGACAAACATTGCTGTCTTTCTTGAAGGCACCGTTTGGCATGTCAGTTGTATTCCGGTTGGCGGTGAATTGTTTACGAGTGACTTGGCGCTTGTGCTGCGATTGCCGATCGAAACGGCAGAGCGTATCAAAGTTTCATTTGGTCACGCCAACCCCGCGACGATGCCCTCCGATCATCCGCTGATTACGACCACATTTGGTGATGGACAGCGGGTCAATCTGCCGCGCCGCGATATCGCCGAGATTCTGAACGCGCGCGCTGAGGAGCTATTTCAGCTTGTCATGCAGAATATGAAGCGCAGCGGGTTCGATTCGATTTTGCCTGCGGGCATTGTGCTAACGGGCGGCGGAGCGATGTTGCCGGGTATGCGTGAGGTGGCGATGGCGGTCACCAATTTGCCTGTGCGTGTGGCGCAACCGATCAACCTACAGGGCATGGTCGATCACCTCAAATCGCCAGCATTTGCGACTGCGATTGGTCTCATCAAGTGGAGCATGGTGGACAGCCCAAGCCGCCCCACCAAACGCCGACGCCAATTTCGTTGGGACGGTGTAAAGCGTATGCTTCGCACATTGTTGCCGGGGAATTAGGCGAACTCCTCACTTTTTTTGCCAGCAGATAAATCGCTCTTGCATAAATCAAGACTATTCTTATAATCTTTTTAAGCACGGACATACTTTTGTCGTGTTGTAGTAAAGAGTTTTCTTATTTTCACTTGGAGGCTATTGTGCAAATTACGAAAAGAACTTCGCGTGTAAGCCATGCATTGCTCAGTGCAACGCTGGCTGTATCAGCTATGGCGTTTACGCCACTCAGCTCTATGAGCGCAGCATCTCGTGTGAGCAGCGGGTCGCTTAGCAAGTCCACTGCTCCATTCGCCGGACAAGAGGCGGACGCAAGCGCGCTCAGACAAACCATCGGGCTGCGAAGCAATCTTGCGACTGATATGCGCGCGCAAGGTGTGCAAACCGCACAACGCAAGGTGCGTGTCGTCGTGCAGTTGGATGGCGAACCTGCCGTTGAGACATACATACGCGGTCAGCAAAATGTAGGCATTGCCTCAGCATTTTCAGATTCAATGGACTCGGATAGTCCCGCGGCAGTAGCAGCAGCCACACGCGCGCAGATCTCGCAAATTGCATCTGCACAGGCGCGGGTCTCAGGCGCATTGTCAGCGCTCGGCGCGCAAGAGCTTTATCGCACACAGCGCGTGCTCAATAGCATCGCAGTTGTGGTGGATGCGGATAAGGTTGATCAGATCAGTCAGATTGCTGGCGTCAAAGCCGTGACGCCGCTCGTGTCAAAGTCAATTAACCACACCAGCAGTGTGCCGCTCATCAAGGCAAACGAAGTATGGAAAGCCAGCAAGTATGGCGCAACGGGCGATGGCATCCGCATCGGCATCATTGATACCGGTATTGATTACAAGCACACTATGTTTGGCGGGAATGGCAACTACGATGGCAACGATCCTACAGTCATCACCGATAACGCTGGATTTCCGAGTGCAAAAGTTGTCGGCGGCTTTGACTTTGCAGGTGATGCCTATGATGCGGCAAGTGATGTGATTACAGATACCATGCCAGTGCCTGACCCCGACCCGATGGATTGCGCCGATCATGGCACACACGTGGCTGGCACTACCGCTGGCTTTGGCGTTAATGCAGATGGCACTACTTACGCGGGCGGATATAGCGGCGATCTTAATTTTAGCCAATTTCGCATTGGACCGGGTGTAGCGCCGCGCGCTAAGCTCTATGCGCTCAAGGTATTCGGCTGCACAGGCTCGACCGATTTGACGGATGTAGCGATTGAGTGGGCGATGGATCCTAACAAAGACGGCGACTTTTCTGATCGTTTGGATGTCATCAATATGTCATTGGGCAGCAGTTATGGGTCACAATTTGACACCAGCGCCATCGCCAGCAATAACGCTGCGCGCGCAGGTGTGATCGTGGTGGCAAGCTCAGGCAATGCTGGTGACACTTATTTCATCACCGGCTCGCCCGCGACGGCGGACTGGGCAATTAGCGTCGCCGCCACCCAAGATGCGCTCGACATCTTGGATGGTCTGCGGGTCAACGCCCCTAGCGCGATTGCGGGCGTTTATCCCGCCAGCCAATCAGCTAACTACGCATGGTCATCTATGGATGCTGAGATTAGTGGCAAATTGGTGGTAGCAAGCAATTTGTCTGGCTGCAAGGCGTTTTCAACCGCCGACTCACAAATTATCACGGGCAATATCGTGTTGTTAAATTGGACGCATGTCGGCAGCGCCAATGAATGTGGCTCAGCCACGCGTGTAAACAACGCGGCGGCGGCCGGTGCGAAAGGTGCCATTCTTGTGTTTGATTATGCGTTGTTGGATATCACCATTGCTGGCAGCACAAAAATACCATCGGTGATCGTGCCAAAGTCGGTCGGTGACATACTCAAGGGCGACCTAGCCAATGCGCCGAATGTCACATTGACCCCGAAATACAATGCCTCGCAAAAGTATGTGAATAATGATCGCGTGGATGTCGCGGCTGGATTCACTTCGCGCGGTGTGCGTCGTTTTGATGGCGCGCTCAAGCCTGATCTGGCGGCGCCGGGGGTTTCGATTTTCTCGGCGTATCTTGGCACGGGCAATCAGGGTGTGTCGTTTAATGGCACCTCGATGGCGGCGCCGCATGTCGCGGGCGAGATGGCGCTTCTACGTCAGTTGCATCCAAATTGGAATGTCGAAGACCTCAAGGCATTGGCGATGAATACTGCCAATCACGATTCACCATACATTCCGAATGGTCCAACACTGGTGCTAACCTCAACCACAAAGTACTCGCCGCAGCGCATTGGCGCGGGGCGCGTGGATGTGGAGTCAGCAGCTGGCGCGGATGTGGTGGCGATGAATGACGCTGATGCTGGTCGGGTAAGCGTCTCATTTGGCATGAATGAAGTGACTGCGCCGACGACGCTCAAGCGTACAGTCCGTGTGGTCAATCATGGCACAAATGCGCGCAACTACAACATTGCCTATCGCACGATGACTGATTTGCCGGGCGCTGCGGTGAGCGTATCGCCAGCGACGGTCAATGTGCCGGCAAATGGTGTCGCCAAGTTTGATGTGACGCTGACGCTGGATCCGGCTGCACTCAAACACACGCGCGACAACTCAGTAGACGCGCTGCAAGCCAACTATCCGCGCCAGTGGCTGAGCGAGGAATCGGGCGTGCTCGAATTGACAGGTGACTTTGCGCCGACTTTGCGTGTGCCGGTGTATGCCGCCGCGCGTGCCGCATCACAAATGATGGCAAACGGCTTTAACAGCACTGCAAATGAGATTAGCCTCAAAGGCACAGGCGTAAATCAAGGTGCGACTTCCAAAGATGACCGATCACTCGTGACCGCACTCGAGTTGCAAAACAGCAAAATGATGACGACGCCCATGTCTTCAGCGACTGTGCTTGCAAATGCCAAGATGCGTTACATTGGCATCAGTTCTGATTACGCGACAACCAGCAACCCAATCAGCTCGACGATTTACTTTGGCATAGCTACAGAAGGAAATTGGACAACACCTAATGAAGTCGAATTCGATATATACATTGACGTCAATCATGATGGCGACCCCGACTACGTACTCTTCAACTGGAACTATGGCAGCGCGATCAGCCCTGACGCCAACGATGTGTTTTTGACGGCGTTACTAAATTTATCCACAGATAAATTGTTGTTGCAAGATTATTTGAATGGGATTCCGTCCAGCGTCATTAATACTGCGCTTTACAACAGCAATGTCATGGTATTGCCAGTGTCTATGAGCGATTTAGGGCTGACACAGACGACTTCGTTTGACTATGAGATTGTGTCCTATAGCCGTGAGATCGAAAATAGGTATATCAGTCTTTCAAGCGTAAATAGTTATGACGTGGCAAAACCGCTCTTTGATATGTCTGGTGGCTACGAGGGAGTGACTGCATATGTGGATATGCCAAATGCAACGATACCGATGAAAGGCACTTCATTTGCCAATTTGCTCGGCAAAAATGTGCGCAGTTCAGGTGTTTTGCTTTTCCATCATTTGAATCAGAAAGGTGCGAAAGTTGAAGTGTTGAGTGCGATCAATTCAATTGATATCCCACTTGTGATTAAGTAACTATTTGCCAAATTTACTTTAGCAAAACAAACGGCCACCTTTTGTGAAGGTGGCCGTTTGTTTTATGATTGGTGCAATGATTAAAGTAGGAATTATTGGCGCGACGGGATACCCTGGTCTGGAGGTTGTACGAACAATCGCACGACAACCGGGCGCGCGCGTAGTATTTGCCACATC
>CAZVQE010000144.1:0-6502 GCA_964628875.1 uncultured Anaerolineae bacterium | reverse complement strand
TATTGAGAACGAGTGTCGCCAATGCCTCGCCGTCCACGTCTTCGGCGATGATGACGAGCTCGCGCTTGCCGCGCTGAATCAGCTTCTCGAGCAACGGGATCATGTCCTGCGCCGCGCTGATCTTCTTGTCGTAGATCAAGATATACGGATCCTTGATCTCTGATTGCATCGAGGCTGAGTCAGTCACAAAATACGCGCTGATGTAGCCGCGATCAAACTCCATGCCCTCGACATACTCGGTCTCAAAGTTGAGCGACTTGCTCTCTTCGACCGTGATGACGCCGTCCTTGCCAACTTTGTCCATCACATCGGCGATCAATCCACCGATCTCTTTGTCTTGCGCGCTGATGGTGGCAACCTGAGCGATTTGATCTTTCTTGCTCACTTCAAGCGCCATATTTTTGAGGTTCTTGACGACGGCGGCTGCGCCATCATCCAACCCGCGCTTGATGAGCATCGGGTTCGCGCCAGCGGCGACATTCTTTAGACCCTCATGCACGATGATCTGCGCGAGCACCGTTGCGGTGGTCGTGCCGTCACCGGCGATGTCGTTGGTCTTGGTCGCGGCTTCCTTGAGCAGTTGCGCTCCCATGTTTTCAAATGGGTCTTGCAGCTCAATCTCTTTGGCGACTGTAACGCCGTCGTGTGTCACAGTGGGCGCGCCATACTTCTTATCGAGCGCCACGTTGCGTCCCTTGGGTCCGAGTGTGGTGGCGACGGATGCCGCCAAAACATCTACACCGCGCTTCAATTTTGCGCGGGCTTCTTCTTGAAAAATAACTTGCTTTGCCATGTCTTTGTTCCTAGTGCTTAGTCGTTTGTCAAACTAAAACTAATTACTACTAATCGCTCTTAGTCAACAATCGCCAATACGTCGGTCTCTTTGAGGATCAACACTTTGTCGCCTTCGATCTTGATCTCGGTGCCAGCATACTTGGCATACAGCACGATATCGCCAACCTTCAGTTCCATTGGGATGACCTTGCCATTCTCGTCTTTGCGGCCATTGCCAGCCGCTACGATTTTGCCTTTCTGGGGCTTCTCTTTTGCCGTCTCCGGCAACACCAACTTGCCACCGGCAAACGTCTGCTCGTCCTCATCTTGAGGTAAAACGACGACGCGATCGCCGAGCGGGCGCAGATTGTATTTCTTGTCTGCATTTTTCGCCATGATCTTTGCTCCTATCTATTATGAGTTAAATTGATTTTCTCGCGTGTTTGTTTTAGCACTTGCACGCGAGAGTGCTAACTGAGGGTAGAGTTTACACAGTCAAAGGAGAAAAGTCAAGCGATTTTAGCAAACTCTTATCTTGAGTGCTAATTCCGCGCACTCAAAATTATGGTAAATTGTAGTTGATATTGGCAGGCACAGGCGTAAGCAAATAAATATCGCGCCAACCGCGCACGAGCACCAATTCCTCATCAAGATAGCCTAGATCAACGCGCTTGCCAATGATGCCGCCACCTGTGTCGCAGGCGTAGCCCTTGCCGTAGTTTGGAATGTAGAGATTTGTCCTAAGCGGGATCACGCGCGGATCAACAGCGACAATCCCTGCGCGAAAGGCAAAACCGCAACGCACTATGCCATAGTACGGTGCGCTCCTTGGCACGCCAGCAGTGCCCGGTGAATACGAGGTTGCCCATGCGCGAATCACGCGCCAATATTGGACAGTACCCTCTGGCGTATCGAGCGAGCGCACAACAACTTTGGTGCCGTATTTGGTAATTTTGGGCTGCACCTCTCGCGCAATAAAATCAGCCACTTGTTCGCGTTTGACTTCAGCCCCATTCTCATAGGTGATGATCGTGTGTCGCTCACGGATACCGGGCGCGCCCTCTTGAGTCGTATCGCGCGTGTCTAGCTCCAATGTTGAATCGGCGACCACGCGCTCATCAAAGGCGATAAAATCTTGTTTGACAATGACCTCGCGGCGCACGCGGATCACCTGAATCTGCAAATTGTCGCTGACCTCGGTGTCGAGACCCGGCACTGTGTAATCTTGATCATAGACGATGATATTGAGATCAGCCAATAGATCGCTAATGCGCGTGCGATGTGTGCGCGTGCGCACGCGCCGACCATCTACGATCACATCCACCAATTTTGCACGTTGAATATCCACCTGCATGCCGGCTGTCAGACGCTCGGCGGGCGAGGGCTTGACGATATCCGCGAGGTAGACAAACAACCCATTTTGCATGAGTGCCTCGCCGACCGTCGTCGCGGTGGTCTTAAAGCTAATCGGTGTTTTACCGTTCTCTTTGATGTTAATCTCAACCGCGCGACGCAATTCAATATCTGTTGTTGTCGTGCTGAGCGCGCCAGTGGCAGCTAGCGAGTCATTGAGCTGTCCATTGACGGTGACGCGGTCATAGGCGCTGGGTTTGTAGCCCAGCGTCGCCAGCACATCGTTGGCAGATTGCATCTGAGTGCGCAGGCTAATGGGACTGGCTTCATCCACCAATACGCGCACGGGCTTGGCGCGTCGAATGACGATGGTGCTGTTGTTGCTGATGGCACTGTCGGCGCTCGGCAAAATCAAATCCTCGGGCTTGATCGCGATATTTGCCTCTTGCACTACATCAGCTGCCGTTTTGCGATGAGTGCGCACCTCGATGGTTTTATCACCATCAATGATCTTGACGGTGTCGCGCGTAAAGTAAAAACCAGCGGTGAGCAATCCTGCTACCGCCAGTAACGCTGGCGCGATCAACCAGCGAAATTTTTGGGGCGAGCGCGTTACGCGGGCATCATCCATTCAAATCACAAAAAAGTTGCCAGGTTGAATTGCAACACCCGAAAGGATCTCCTTACTGTTGCTACCTTCCGGTCCTGGCAGGGTTCGAAGTCTTTCGCCGTGCAAGACCCGGCAACTTTGCAAATTATAACAGTCGCGGGTGATATAATCCTGAATGCACGATATGAGTGCGTGCGCCCATAGCTCAACTGGATAGAGCACCTGACTTCGGATCAGGCGGTTGTGGGTTCAAATCCTGCTGGGCGCGTCCTCTCAAAAAGTTTTGAGTTTTATGTGTTTTTGTGGTTGATGCGGCTTCAGCGCACTGATGTTTCACGTGAAACATCAGCTACGTACTCCGCCAGTGCCTCACGCCAGTCGCGCATCTGATCTATGCCAATGCATCTGAGCGCGGCATTGTCAAGCACCGAGTATGGCGGTCTCACCGCCGGATAGCTTGCACGCACCGACGCGCTGGTGGTTGGCTGCAAATCGGGCTGCAATCGCGCGAGGCGCATGATCTCCGATGCAAACTCAAACCAACTGCAACTGCCGTGATTATTGATATGCACTGTGCCGTAGGCGTCAGTCTCGATCAGCGCGGCTATCTGCGCCGCAAGATCGCGCGTCGAAGTTGGCGTGCAGATTTGATCGCTGACCACGCGCATCGGTTTGCTCTCTCGCGCAAGACGCAGCATCGTATTGACAAAATTACCGCCCTTGCCGCTGCTGCCAGCGACGCCATACAACCCGCACGTACGCACGATAAAGTGTTTACGCCACGCTGCGCGCACGAGCAATTCACCCGACAGCTTGCTCGCGCCATACGCACTCAGCGGATTGGGCAGGTCGCTCTCGACGTAGGGCGCGCCTTTTGCGCCATCAAACACAAAATCGGTGCTGATATGCACCAACGGGATATCAAAATCGCGGCACACGAGCGCGAGTTGCTGCGCGCCATAGCCATTCACCGCCAGAGCCACTGAGGCATCACTCTCAGCCGCGTCTACTTTGTTGTAGGCGGTTGTGTTAATGACGATGTGCGGGCGGTGTGTCTCGATCACGGCGCGGGATTGCGCCGGTTGCGTCACATCTAGCTCCGCGCGTGTCGTGCCAATGACCTCGTGCCGCGTCAGCGCCTTGCGCAGGTCGCTGCCAAGTTGCCCATTTGCGCCCGTAAGAACAATTTTCATTACGCACATTTTAGCTGTGCAAATCGGGTGTCTTCGGCGAGCTCACCGAGCAATGTTTCACGTGAAACATCGTCTCTGGCTGAGCGTGTCGAAGTCGCCGTATACTCGCTCGCGTGAAAATTGCAGTGCTGGCTGACATCCACGCACATCTGATTGGCATGCAAGCTACAGTCGCGCACATCGAGCGTTGGCAGCCAGATCAGGTGTTGGTGCTGGGCGATATCGTGAATCGAGGACCACGCCCGCGCGAATGTCTCGAATACATCTTAAGCCGCCAAAGCCAAGATGGCTGGATCGTCACACGCGGAAATCACGAGGATTACGTCATCGGACAAGGTGAGTCAGACGTACCCAGCGATGGACCGCGCTTTGACATGCATCGGCTGTCGCATTGGACGTATCAGCAGCTCGGTGGCTCGCCCAATGCGCCGCTCATACAGGCAATCAAGGCGTTGCCTGACTCGCTGGATCTGCCAAATGGCTTGCGCATCACACACGCATCAATGATAAGTATGCGCGACGGCATCTACATGCAAACCTCTGACAAGCATCTGCGCAGGCAAATCGGCACGCCACCGCCAGCAATGCTGTGCGTCGGGCACACGCATATTCCATTAACCCGCACTATAGACGCGACCTCAGTCGTCAATGTCGGTTCGGCGGGTATGCCATTTGACTTGAATCGGTTGCCAAGCTATGCACAACTGACGCTGAGACGCGATGGCTGGCATGCCGAGATCGTGCGCGTAGATTATGATCTCGGCGCCGCTGAGCGCGATTTTTTGCAAAGCGGCTATATCGAGGGCGCGGGTGCGCTGGCGCGGGTCGTGTTGCGCGAGTTGCAGTTGGCGTGTGGGTTGTTGCATACATGGCTCTCAAAATATGAAGCGCCGATCCTGCAAGGCGAAATGACGGTTGAGCAGACTGTCGCGCCGTTTTTGGCGCAATTCTGAGATTGTGCATAGTTTGCGTAAGGTTTTGTGCTACACTCATCGCACGTTTTTACGCTCGGAGGACACATTATGATTCTTGTTACAGGTGCAAATGGCTATGTCGGCGGCTATACGCTGCAACGCCTCAAAGAGTTGTTGCCCGAGTCCGTGCGCGCGCTGGTGCGCAGCGAGGCTCAATTTGCCAAAGTCCACAAATACGGCGCTGAGCCCGTGCTGGGTGATGTGACTGATGCGGCGGCGCTAGATCGAGCGATGGTTGGCGTAGATCGCGTGGTGCATCTCGCCGCCGTCAATCGTGACAAAGGCAACAGCACCATGCAGCGTATCAACGCCGAAGGTACGATTAATGTGGTTGAGGCTGCCAAACGTGCCAATGTCAAACATATCGTCACATTGGTGGGTTTGGGCGCGGATTCGCGCAAGCCGTATCCGCTAGCTCAG
Source organism: uncultured Anaerolineae bacterium (assembly GCA_964628875.1). Lineage (GTDB taxonomy): Bacteria > Chloroflexota > Anaerolineae > J036 > Brachytrichaceae > AQU-03. The sequence continues at coordinate 1,178 of CAZVQE010000144.1, read as the reverse complement.
ACACAGGGTGCGGGCGTCGAGTATCTGATGAATAGCGGCGTGCCGTACACCGTGTTGGAGTCTTCTGTGATCTTTGGCGCGGGCGATGAATTTCTCAACACGTTGGCAGGTTTGGCGCGTATTCCACCTGTCATGATTGTGCCGGGCGACGGACAGACGCGCTTTCAGCCGATTGCGGTGCAAGATGTCGCTACTTGCGTTGTCAAGTCGCTCATGTTGCCTGCGGCAGTCAATCGGCGGTTGCAAATTTGTGGCAGCGAGGTGTTGACGCTCGAACAGATCATTGACGCGATTTTGGCGGAGATGCACCTCTCGCGCATCAAGGTCAAAATGCCTGTGGCGCTGCTCAAGGTCGGCGTTGGTGTGATGGACGCGACATTGCCAAAACCGCCAGTGACGCCAAGTCTGCTTGCGCAGCTCGGCGTAGATAACGTCGCAACTGACAACGCCACTGAAAAAGTGTTTGGCGTGCAGCCGATCAAGCTGCGCGAGGGCATAGGATTTGTGCGCGAGATGACGCTCGGTCGGCTGGTCAATCGCACACTTGGCAAAGCTGACTATCGCTGAAACACACAATGCCAACCATCGAAAATTCATTTGTGATCCAAGCGCCATTGCAAGCGGTTTGGGATTTTCATACCGATCCAAATAACGCGTTGGTGGTTTCACCGCCGCCGTTTGCGGTCAAGCTGAGCGAAGGCAAAGCGCCGTTACAACTTGGCAGCCCATTCACCGTCAAGATGGGAATCGGATTGCCGCTGATCGCTTGGGATCTGCGCGTGGTTGCTTACGACTCGATGCGCTCGTTTACCGACACACAGGTGCGAGGTCCATTTGCTGCGTGGTCGCACACGCACTCGTTTGCGCTCGTGGCAAATGGCACTCAAGTCACCGATACGATTTGCTACGAGATGCGATTTGGCGTGCTGGGGCGAATCGCTGACTTGCTCATTGGACGCGCTGTGATGCGATGGATGTTTCGCGCGCGTGGACGCAACACGCAGCGTATCTTTGCGCGCAACTGATTTACAAACAAAAAAGCCGCTAGATCAGCGGCTTTTTTGTTGTTTAGACGATCTCGTATGACTTATTGCGCGAACATCAGGGCAATCGGCGCGGTGATGAGCGCTACCACAAAAAATGTGGCAACCATAGCGATCAAAGAAGTCAGGACGGCT
>CAZVQE010000143.1:0-6513 GCA_964628875.1 uncultured Anaerolineae bacterium | reverse complement strand
CTCAACGCCAATCTCATCGGGCGCGGGAAATGTGCCGCCTTGTGCCAATGCAATCACGATATGCGCTTCGGCAAATTCTTTGAGTGCGTCTTGGGTGTAGCCGCTGAAATACAAATCTGGATACGGGCGCACGTGCGCCGTGAGTTGATCAGCGGCGCGTTTGGCTTCGGCGAGCAGTTTATGCGCCTCCTGCCATTCGTCACGGTGTGATGCGCGAATCGCTAGCGAGCAGTAACGAATCAACTCGCGCGAGATATTGACCGCCGCATCGCGCGCGGCATTTTTCTTTGTAAAGTCTTCGCGGATACGGTCGGAGATTTGGGCTAAATCCATGTGTCACCTGCTGTATGCATATTGATTTTAGCTAGTTTGATAACCGCTCAATCACCTTCTCAAATTTGACATTTTTTGACTCAGTTCTCTAAAGCACGTCAATTGAAATAGAATATATCCGGAGGCTAAAAATATGTTTAGGTCAATCAAACTCAAATTAAAAATTGCGTCAATCGCGTTAATGCTTGCAACATCAGCGTGTGGTGGTTTTCAGATAGTGCCTATAAATCAGAACTCAAACGCGCCTACCAATGCGACCCAACCCACTAACGCGCCGCCTGCAGCAACGGCCGCTCCAGCCGCGCCAACAGCAGGACTGCCAACATCTGTGACGGCAACATCCCTTCCTGCGGCATCAGTCGTTCCGCCTGCACCGACTGCCGCGCCAACAAGTGTGGTTTTACCAACGCTTGCGCCTGCGCCTACTGCGGCGCCGTTACCAACTGTTGCTCCCATTCCACCCGACACATGTATCACGGGGTATGTCTGGCGTGAAGCCGTACCGGGCGATAAAGTGTGCGTAACGCCCGCGACGCGCGCGCAAGCTCAGGCGGATAATGCTGCTGCTGCGTCTCGGCGCGTTGATCCAACTACTTGCGCGTCGGGCTATGTTTGGCGCGAGGCGTTTGCGGGTGACAAAGTGTGTGTGACGCCTGCTACACGCACGCAAGCCTCAACTGATAATGCGGCTGCCAACAGCAAAAAGCTGATTAATAATTTGCCGAGCGGACCAGACACGTGCATTGATGGCTATGTCTGGCGTGATGGCAAATCAGGCGATCACGTGTGCGTGACGGGCGCTATTCGCACGCAAACCGCGACCGACAATGCAGCCGCCAACAGCAAAAAGCTAATAAACAATTTGCCAAGCGGACCCGACACGTGCATCACTGGCTATGTCTGGCGCGACGGCAAATCAGGCGATCATGTGTGTGTGACGGGCGCCATTCGCACGCAAACCGCAAATGAAAATGCAGCCGCTAGCAGCAAGAAAAAAATCAACAACCTGCCAAGTGGACCCGACACATGCATTGATGGCTATGTGTGGCGCGAAGGGAGAGCAGGCGATCACGTCTGCGTGACACCCGCTGTGCGTGCACAAACCATCAATGACAATGCGCTAGCGCCCGTCCGCAAAAACATTTTTGGTGGCGGGTGTCTGTCAGGCTATGTGACGCGCAATGCGTGGACAGGCGATGACGCATGCGTGCCGCCCTCGTCACGTACACAGGCCGCAAACGACAATGCCGCCGCCAATAGTCGCAAGCTCAGTAACAATTTGCCCTATGGTGTGGACACCTGCGTCGACGGCTATGTTTGGCGTGATGCGTGGACGCTTGATCATGTCTGTGTGGTATCAGCGTCGCGCACGCAGGCCGCAAATGACAATGCCGCCGCCAATAGCCGCAAACTCAGCAACAATTTGGCATCGGGCGCAGACACCTGCATTGATGGATATGTCTGGCGTGACGCATGGTCAGGCGATCACGTGTGTGTCGTGCCTGCCACACGTACACAAGCCGCAAATGACAACGCTGCCGCCAACAGTCGCAAGAAAGCCAACAACTTACCAAGCGGTGTAGATTCATGCGTGGATGGCTATGTGTGGCGTGAAGCAAACGCCGCCGACCATGTATGCGTGCTGCCCGCGACGCGCACGCAAGCCGCAAATGACAATGCCGCCGCCAACAACCGCAAGGCGGATCCATTTAGCTGTGTGTCGGGCTATGTCTGGCGTGAAGCAGTGCCAAGCGACAAAGTGTGCGTCACGCCTGCGACACGCGCACAGACGCAGGCTGATAACGCCGCGGCTAGCTCACGGCTCGCGCATTAACATGCGCACACTATAGATGGCTTCGCTGACAAACAACATCAGCGAAGCCATCTATAGCACCAGCTCTAGCTCGATCTCATCGCAGATCGGGATGCCGTGATGTCCGATCAGCGGAATCTGCGGCTTGAGCAAGCGCGCGTGTGTGATCGAGTCAAGATGAATCGCCACCATGCGCCAGCCACACTTTTGATAAAACGCCATCGCATCAGTGTTGTCGTTGGTTGTAATCAACCACACGCGCCGCATCGCTCTCTCACGCGCCGCATCTGCCGCCTGCGACAACAGCGCTCGCCCCACGCCGCGGCCTGACACAAATGCATTTAGCGTCACCACCTCGCACTCACCATTCTCAAAATGTAACGTCACCAGCCCGACAATCGCGTCGCCATCGCGCACAATAAATCCGGGCAGTTTAGCGGCATCAAGCATTTTGCCGCGCGAGACGCTCAGCCGCGCGCCCCATTCGGCGGTGAGCAGCGCCGCGACGATGCCCTCATCATCTGGAGTGATTGGGTGAATTTGATATGTGCTCATGTGATTTATTTAGCGGATGGTGATCTCGCGGGCGAGTGAGTTGATTGGCGCGCCCTGTAGATTGTCCGGTCGCAGATACCACGCCGCGCGTTGATGCTCGCGGTCAAATAGGCTGGCTTCGAGGCGATACACGCCGCTCGGCAGATTGCTTGGCAACGCGATTTGCACATCACTTACGACGATGTCATTCTCATGCCACTGAGCGCCGATCAGTGCGACGCCCTCCGCGACTGCGACTTGGTTGCCTTGCGTGTCAAGCAGCTTGATAAATGGCTCATAACGCCATGTGCGGTAGCCGCTGTTAGGCGGCGGCAATCCGCCGATCTGCCACACATGTCGCAGCACGATAGTCTCGCCGCGCATCGCACTCGTTGGCGCGCAAAATTGTGTCAGCGTCCAGCCGAGATTGACCGCAAGTGGCGCGGCGTCGCATTGAATGGCGCTCAGTGTTTGCGCGGCGGTGTGAGTCACGATGTGATCGCGCTCGATGACGCTGACGCACGCGCGAGGGCCTTGGATGTGCCATACATTGGCATTCGCGCGTTGCAGCGATGCAGTGCGCACGTTGCGCGCGCTGCCATTGACACTTGCCACCCAATACATGTGTTGCGGGTTATCAATCGCGGCACACTCGCGCCACGTCGCGCGCACATCGCGCAACATATAGAGCGGCAATTCATACAGGTTGTCGGTCAGCATCGGGCGTGCGACAACCGACTGCACATGCGCGCGCAGATTTGCAAATGGAATCGCCGCGAGCGCAATTGACAACAAGATCATCACAGCTCGCGCGAGTGTGGTTTTGTGAATGGCTGTTGCGAGCTGTGAAAAACCAAGCGCTGCAAGCAAGTAACCCGCAGGCGCGGTAATCATCATGTAATGATGAAACACGGCGAGATTTGGAAAGATAAATGACAACGCAGTGACCAACGTGACTGGCACGACAAACCATAATAAGATTGCGCGTTGTTGCGCAGAGCGCGCAAAGTTTGGCATGGCAGCCAACGCGCCAGCTACAAATAAAATTTCGAGGATGAGCGCGCGGACGTTACTCAACGTTTGGCGCAGTAGAAAATCAGGCGCAGAGTTGTCAGTCCACATCGTCTCATAAAACCGCCCTGTGACGACACCGACTGAGTGATACAACGCTGCAAATTGATTGCTGACGCCAAACGGATTTGGCACGCTCTCGGCGCCTGCGCTGAGGTTATTTACGCCGCTGCGCAGATTGGTCAGCACATTTGGATTGTCGCGCCACACCAGCCAGCCAAAGAGCGCGATGCCAAGCACACTCAGCGCGATGCCTCCGAGCGCCGCGCGACGCATCGCGGCATCTTTGCGGACGGCAGGCAACGCGATGCACACAGCGATGGCCTGCGCCAAGATGCCAAACGTGACGAGATACGTTTGCATCATGAGGGCGGCTGCGCACACAGCAAAAATCAAATTGCGCGGACGATGCGATTGCGCCGCGCGCGCAATTCCCCATAGCGATGCAGTCGCGCAAAACTCGAGCTGCCCTTGCAGCCACGTGCCGCGCGCGAGATAGATTGACCAGAGGCTAGTCGCGGCTATGAGTGTCGCCGCTAGCGCAGCGCGCGCGCCAAGCCAACGCCGCGCCAAATCAAACAACATCGCCAACGCGATGACGTTGAGCATGGCATTGATCACATGCGCGACATATGGATCACGATCAAATAGCGCTACCAGCGCCCAAAAATAACTAGCCAGCGCGGGATTGGGCAGATTGATGTTTGCGCGTAGGCTGAGCCATGCAGACTGATCTTTTGGAATGGCATGCTCGATCAGCGCGATTGCCATGCCAAGTGGATAGCCACGATCATAGTCAAGCCGCACCACATCGAGACCGTACACGCGCAGAGCAAACCCAACGCAAATCACAGTAAGCGCGAATACAAAAATGAGACGGGCGCGATTTACAGCCACGAGGTACATTTTAAGAGGCGATCATATTTTGATCGCCTCTTGTAGTTAACGTGTAAAGTTTTGTGTTACTGGATGCACAAGAAGATCTCGTTATGACCTACCTCTTTGCCATCACGCAGCTTGACAAACATTTCAAGTTTGTATTGACCCTTGTCCCAGTTTTTGATGTTGAAGGTGTATGAGCCGTTGCCATTCACATCGCGGCGCCAACCACCCGGAGCTGCGGGCCCGCAGTTGTTGGTTTGTTGGCTGCTAGGATCGGCGGCCAATTGCAGTCCAGCGATGCCGTAGAAATTCCAACTCACGGTGATGTCTTTGTCCGTGCCATGCGGGAAGCGTTGAACGGAGCTGTCACTCAATCCGACCCAACCTAAGTCTTTGCCAACGCAGAATGGATACACCGGATTGCCACCGCGCCAGTTTGGATCGCTGGCATTACAGTCGCCGCTGCTAGACGATGATGATGCAGTACCATCTCCGCGCACATCTACGGTGTCTTCGACGACACTGCCGTTGTTATAGGTGATTTTGAGACGGAATGTGCGCGCGCTGCTGATGCCATTCACCCCAAAGCTCATATTGCCTGCGCCCGGATGGAATCCACTCCCATCGCCGCTATCAAATAGAATCTCCTTTGCGTCACTCACGTTCCAACTTACATTGATCGTGCTGCCGACTGTGCGATCCACGCGTAAGATGCCGCGCGAGCCTGTGCTGGCGCTGGATGGCGCAGACCCGAGCGCGCTATCGGGGCGCACGTCAATCGTATCTTCGACAACGCTGCCATTGTTGTAGGTGACTTTGAGGCGCAACGTGCGCGAGCCGCTAATGCCATTCACCGGCACACTCATGGTGCCACCCGCAGCGCGATAACCACCGCCGTCGCCGCTGTCAAAGAATACTTCACGCGCGTCGCTTACGCTCCAGCTTGCATTAACTGTGCCGTTGAGTTGTGTAGTGGTTTTATCCACTCGCAGCAACCCCTTGGCTCCTGTGCCGGATTGTGCGACAGGGACGGGCGGAGGCGCGGTCGGAAGCGACGCAATAGAAACCGTCGGGAGCGGAGGCGCGGTTGGCGCAGGTGGCGCAACCGCGACTTTGACGGCTTTAGCAGCATCATTGACTTTGACCAATTCACCAAAGACCCAACCCGGCGTGCCTTTGTAATCAATCTGCCACCATGTGCTGTCATCGTTGCGCCCGGTGACTTTTGCAGTTTCATTTTGATTGATTTGTCCCAGCGCCTGATACGCTGTGCCGGGACCACTACGCACGCGCGCAAAGTCATTTGCCACGGTCAATGTGGCAGTAGCAGGTGTCGGCGTCGCCGCGACTGTGGGTTGCACTGCAGCCGGAGCAGGCGTTGGTTGTGCAGCAGGCTTTGGAATGGCAGTGGGCTCACCGGCGGCTGTGACTACAAGCGGCTCTGATTGAACCACTAATTCATTCTTGTTGTTGTAGGCGCGCAATTGAATCACGTGTGTGCCATTGGTGCGCGGTACCCATGGAGTCTGCGCGAGCTTAAACTCACTCACGGTCACTGCCGCATCAGGCGTAGTTTGGCTTGCATACAGTTGTCCATTGACGTAGATGTCTACCTTGGCGATGTTTGTGCCTGTTGCTATGCCATTGATCGCAACGCTATCGCCGACTTTGATAGGCGCGCCACTCACGGGTGAGCTAATCGTCGCTGCAGCGGGCTTACTTGTTGTGCTGGAGCATGCGCTCAAAATCAGCGCAAAGCTCATAAATATGCCAAAAAGATGTTTCTTCATCATCCTTCACCTCTTCGCGCAAAGATACCATAGTGGCGCAAATATTCTAGTTTTTGGGATGAATATTTAGCTTTTCAAAAATTCGCTCAT
>CAZVQE010000142.1:0-6560 GCA_964628875.1 uncultured Anaerolineae bacterium | reverse complement strand
GAACTCGTAACCTATCGATTACAAATCGATTGCTCTGCCATTGAGCTACATCGGCATATAAGCGGCGAAAAATTATAGCACATGCACTCAGTGAGCGCGAGCCCATTTACGCACATTAAATTGTTTGACATCGTTGTGCCGCTCGGCTACAATTTTCGCATGTCAGATTCAAGTCTAATCGGCAAAGTTGAGAAAGCACATCGCTATGCGGCTGATCGCAGCAGATTCACATTTTTGAATTTTCAGGTGGTCGTGCGCGGCGATAACGGTGATCATGTCGTGAGCTACGACCATGGTCAATGGAGTTGCAACTCGGATTACTTTAAGCACCACGGGTATGACAGTCACACTATGGCTGTCGAAAAGCTACTCGAAGGCATGCTCGAAGAGAAAGTTGCGTCAAAATAAACGCTGACTAAAACACACAACTCAATAAAAACCATAAAGTGGCGCGCTAGCGTTGCACTTTATGGTTTTATTATTTGTGTAGATTATGATCTGCGGCGATGTATCGCAGGCGCAATACATTTGAGCGATCAGAGCGCACAAGCATCGGCACAGTCCTAGCTTGGTTGATTTTGTTTGTCATCGGTGCGGGCATGATTGGCATTTTTGTGGTGGTGCAGCGCCGCTTAGGGAATGGAATCTTTGCGCCTGCCAGCGCCGCGCGCAGCACGCCGTTGCCGAGCGTAACTCCAACCGCCAGCGTGACCAATTTTGCCGAAACGGCGCAAAAGGCATATCTAGATGGCAAATACTTAGATGCCATTGATTTGTATGAGCAGGCGTTGCGTCGCAAACCTAACGATTCAGCTTGGACATTTCAAGTCGCTCGATTACAAATTCTCACGGGTCAAGCCGCCAAAGCCGAGCAACGCGTGCGGCGCGTGCTGCAAAATGACGCAAACAGCAGCAACCTACGCGCAGTACTATGTATGGCGCTTGACTGGCAGGGACATATCAATGACGCCTTGCAAGAATGCCAAAACGCAGTCTCGCTAGACGGCAACAATCCGATCGCACACGCTTACGCCTCAGAGGCATTTACAGACAGCGGCAACTTTGTGAGTGCGCGCGCATCGGCGCAACGTGCGCTCGATCTCGACCCAAACAACATAGACGCACTACGCAATATGGGCTACGCCTATGAGCAAGCGGGGCGCTACAACGATGCAGTCTACTACTACGATCAAGTTTTGCAACAAGCCCCCAACCTACCGCACGTACTCAATGCTATCGGACGCACTTATGGCTTGATGGGTCAGCTCAATCGTGCCATTTTGTATTTCAAGCGTGTGCTTGAGGTGGACCCCAAAAACGCTGAGGCGATGGATCGGCTCGGCGGCGCCTACATTGGCTTGGGTGAATTTGACCTTGCGCGACTCAAATTAGATGAGTCAATCAAAACTGATCCCAATCGTTACACCGCCTACACGCGTCGCGCTCAGGTTAATTTTGTGCAACGGCGCTACGAAGGCACGGTCGCGGATATCACACAAGCGATTAGCATCACAAAACAAATCAGCGCGACAGTTACAGCAAACGATCTGATTTACCTCGGTTTTGCTCAGCAAAACTTGAATAACTGCACAAGCGCCATTGCCACATTTAATAACGCCATCAATATGGCGCCGGGTGATTCGAGCATATTGGAATTGGCGACGAATGGGCTCAGAAAATGCGGCAAATGAAACGCTTGGACTGGCAGATTATCCGCATGCGGCAACAACGTCGCGCGCAACGCGATCTCAATGGCTCGCGCGCCAGTCAAGTTGTATTTGCGGGTTTGAGCAGTGTCAGCATCGTTGCTATGCTCATCACAGCGGTGACGCTAACGGCGCTATCTGTGCCGTTTAGCTATATCCGCCAAGTCATTCGCGGGTTGCCCGATCCTGCTGAGATCGTCAAGGCACAAGACAATTTTCAAACCTCCAAGATTTACGACCGCAAAGGACAATTGCTGTATGAGGTGATAGATCAAAATGCAGGCGACCGACAATGGATCGCGCTAAATCAAATCTCGCCTGCATTGATTTGCGCGACCATCGCGCTCGAAGACAAATCATTTTATGAAAATCCGGGCTTTGATCTACGCGGCATTTTGCGCGCGCTCATGAGCAATTTGCAAGGCGACGCGGTGCAAGGTGGATCAGGCATCACACAACAACTGGTCAAAAATATCATCATTCCTGAGGAAGAGCGCGCGCAGGTCAGCTATGAGCGCAAGCTCAAAGAGCTGTTGCTCTCGCTTGAAGTCAATCGGCGCTATAACAAAGATCAAATCCTCGAGTGGTATCTCAACACAAATTATTATGGCGGTCTCGCCTATGGAATCGAGGCTGCGGCGCAAGTCTACTTTGGCAAGAACGCCAAAAATCTAACGCTCGCCGAAGCCGCCATGATTGCGCCGATTCCGCAGTTTCCGCGACTCAATCCGTTTGACAATCTGGATCAAGCCAAAGATCGCCAAGCGCTCGTGCTCGACGTCTTGCAAGAGCGGCTTGATAGCGGCGAGCTCAATTGCGCAAGCACAATCAACAGCACAGACATCGAGACGGCGCGCGCAGATACGCTGAGATATGCAAATCGAGACACACGCTATCGAATCGTCGCGCCACACTTTACATTCTTTGCGCGCGACTATGCTGTTGATCTGTTGATCGGTCAACTCGGCGTCACCGAACAACAAGCCATTGACATGGTCAACCGTCAAGGTTTGCGCATCAAAACAACACTCGACACCGAGATGAACGAAGCCGTGCGTCAGATCGCCGCCAATCAAATTGCCAAGCTGCAAGCGGAGCGCAAAAAAATCAACAACTCCGCCGTCGTTGTCATAGATCCGCACACAGGCGAAGTGTTGGCGATGGTCGGCAGCATTGATTATTACAACGATGCGATTGACGGCAAATTTAATGTGGCGACTGGTTTGCGCCAACCCGGCTCATCGTTTAAGCCGATCACCTACATCGAGTTGATGCGCCAAGGCGCGACGCCTGCCTCGATTTTTAATGATGTGGCGTTAACCATCCGCATTGGCACAGGGCGCTACGCAGAAATCTACACACCCAAAAATTACGATGGGCGATTTCATGGCGTCCAAACACTGCGCGCATCACTGGCAAACAGCTACAACATCCCCGCCGTCAAAGCCATTCAACAAGCTGGCGTCGGCAATGTGATCCGCACAGCGCATCAGCTCGGCATCACCGATCTCAGTCGCGGGCTTGAGTTTTATGGGCCATCGCTTACGCTGGGTGGCGGCGAGGTCAAATTGCTCGACCTGACCTACGCATATGCGACGATAGACAACGGCGGCACGATGATCGGCGCATTGCGACCTGCGCAGCTACAAAAAAATGGCTACCGCCTGATTGACCCGACCATCATCACCGAAATCACAGATGCCAAAGGCAACGTCATCTACAGGCATCAACCTGCTTGGACGAACAATCTACTCGGTGACTATAGTCAGCAACTGGCGTATCAGATCACGAGCATCTTATCTGACAACGAAGCTCGTAAGCCGATGTTTGGCAACACTAATCCGCTCGAGCTAAAACGCAAGCGTCCCGCCGCCGTCAAAACTGGCACAACCAATGACAACCGTGATAACTGGACGGTCGGCTACACGCCGCAATTTGTCGTCGGTGTGTGGGCGGGCAACACCGATAACAAGCCGATGGATCCGAGCGTAACGGGTGTCACAGGTGCGGCGCCAATCTGGCACGATGTGATGGAGTATTTGCACGCTGATCTCAAAATCGAGCCCTTTGAGCGACCGCCTAGCATCATCACCCGCGACATTTGTAAAACTGATGGTGGGCTGCCGCGCACGGGATGCGCCTCGATCAAAGAAAACTTTATCCCTTCCACAGAACCCATTAGCACAGGCGACGCGCCGCGTCTCGTGGCAGTCAATCGGTTGAATGGATTGGCATCAACCATAGATACGCCGCGTAGCCAAACCGTCGCGCGCGTGCTCTACCTGACACAACTCGAAGGCAAAGATTGGGTCAAATACGCCAGCCCGGAGGTGCGCTCCAAATTTGCGCTGCCGCTGCCGGACATAAAGCAAGTCAACTTTGCAGGAGCGTTTACACGCATCGCGGACGACTCACAAAATCATTGGAGCGACATTTATCTGCCGCTCCTGCGAAAAGCACGTTAATGTATGCCTGAGCCAAACTCACAAATCAACGACACACTCGCAAAACGCGCGCTCATCACGCCACTGTTTGCCTCGCGCGTGCGCCCACAAGATGCGATCACGCACTACTATGCGCTAGAGCATGACGCACGCCGCGCCAAGATTGCGCTGCGTCAAAACACACAAGGGCGCGTATTGGCATTTGCGGCTGTATGTCAAACTGGCATAGATTTATTTCGTCCGATGGTGGTCATGCACGCCGATGACAGCACGGCTCTGCATGATGCGATAGGCGAGATCATCATGCCTCATCGTCCATATCTATTTGCTATTGCACCGAGCCTACGCCTTGATTTTGAATCGGTGGCGCAGCTCACTGAGGTCTCGGACAATCAGATTTACACGCTCGCGCCTGAAGATTTTGAGCCAGTAGTCAATGTCATGGTGCAAATGAACGCCGCGCCAGACGGCAAGCCGCGCGCGGTCATCAAGGCGCGTGATGGCAGCACTGCCGCCGAAGCTGGCGCATCATGGGTGTCATCGCAGTACGCCGAGTTATATGTGTCGGTACATCCGAGTGTGCAGCAGCGTGGCTTGGGCAAATCGGTCGTGTCGGCGGTTGCCAATCGCCTGCTCGATCTCAATCGCACGCCGATTTACGTGGCTGCGACGGACAACATCGCTTCGCAACGATTGGCAGAACGCGTAGGGTTTCGCAGTAGCGGCGGGCACGAATTATCCGGCGCATTTACGCTGCGTTAAACTGCGCGCCTAAAGCACTTGCGAGAAATGAGAGCAACCTGATATTGCGCTCAACAAAAAAGTAAATTTATCAACCAAGAGAAGAGGAAAAAACAGAATGTCAAAACGAAAGGAATTACAAGAACAGCGTAGAAAAGAGGAACGCAAACGCACCACAATAATTTTTGGCGTGATTGCAGTACTTGCGATCCTATTGATTGGTGGAGCCATCTTGCTCAGCAATGCCAGTCAACCCAAACAACCGGATATCACAGCCAGCACAAAATCTATTCCACCTAACGCCGAAAAGAACGGTCGCGCATGGGGCCCTGCTGATGCGCCGCTCAAGATCGAGGAGTATCTCGACTATCAATGTCCAGCATGCGGCAGCTTCTTCTCGGGATTTGAAAAGGGAGTCGTTGACGCATTTGCCTCGACCGGAAAAGTCCGCTACGAAGTGAAATTTATGCCATTTATTGAAACCGGTATCGCAGGTGGACGCGAGAGTCGTGACGCAGCGCAATCCACTCTCTGTGCGGCTGATCAAAACAAGTTTTGGGAGATGCACGCCGCGCTCTTTACAAATCAAAATGGCGAAAACAAAGGCGGATTTTATAAGCCACGCCTCAAGCTCATCGCCGCAACTATCAACGGGCTTGACACGGCTGCGTTTAATACATGCCTCGACTCAAACAAATATGAGCAAGATGTGATGAATGAATTGAATGCGGGGCAAACTCGCAAGGTCAATAGCACACCTTCGTTTTTTGTGAATAACAAACTCTATGCAGGCGCACGGAGCGCAGCTGACTTCAAGAAGATTTTTGCGGAGCTGCGGCCAGATATTAAGTTTGAGTAAACGCAAGTAACACAAAACGCCAAAAAGAGCGAGTGATGTAAGATCACTCGCTCTTTTTATTTATATGACCGCGCTTGCGATTAGCCTCATTCTTGCCTCGGCAGTCATGCACGCCACGTGGAATTTATTTTCCAAGCGCGCAGGTGGAGGCAGCGCATTTATTTTTTGTTTTTCGGCGGTCAACGCAGTCGTATTTGCGCCGATTGCTCTGGCTTCGATCTGGATTTATCAGCCAGTAATTGGCGCACAGCAATGGCTGTTTATCATCACCAGCGCTTGTCTGCACATCGTGTATTTCACTACGTTGCAACGCGGCTACAAAGTCGGAGACTTGTCTCTTGTGTATCCATTAGCACGCGGCACGGGACCTGCACTCTCGACTATTGGCGCCATCACCTTGTTTGGTGAGCGCCCGTCTTGGTTGGTGCTTTTTGGAACTGGGCTCATCGTCATCAGTGTTTTCTTGCTCAGCAGCTCGGGCAGCTCACTTGGGAGCGCTTCACAAAGAGCCATCGGCTACGGCTTATTTACTGGAGTCATCATCGCCTGCTACACACTCGTTGATAAACGCGCAGTTAGCTTTGCCGGTATCCCACCTTGGGTGTTGGATTGGTGTAACAGTGTGTGCCGCCTCATTCTCATCACGATCATCACCCTCGGCAAGCGCGACGAGATCAAGCGCGAATGGAAGATGCACCGCAAAGAAATTTTTGTCGTTGGCATCCTGAGCCCACTGTCATACATCATGGTTTTGATTGCGATGACGTTTACGCCGCTGACGCAGGTCGCGCCTGCGCGCGAAATCGGCAT
>CAZVQE010000141.1:0-6588 GCA_964628875.1 uncultured Anaerolineae bacterium | reverse complement strand
CACGAGGTGTGGAGCGACGGATTTGAAAACCCGCTCAAGCTGTGCGTGACGGTGACCATCGAAGACGAAGATCTGTATATCGACTTCGCCGGCTCCTCGCCGCAAAGCCGGCGCGGCATCAACGTGGTGCTCAACTACACGCGCGGCTATGCGTCCTTTGCGATGAAGGCGGCGGTGTGCCCGGATGTGCCGCACAACGAAGGCGCTTTTCGTCCGGTGCATGTGACCGCGCCGCGCGGCTCTATATTAAATTGCGTCGAACCTGCGGCAGTAGCATCACGCCACTTGGTCGGTCACTTTTTGCCGGGTTTGATTTTTGGCGCGTTGGCGCCGGTCATCTCAGATCGTATTTTGGCGGGCGGCGCTGATCCGATTTGGCTCAGCGTATGGCGTGGGCGACGCCTCGATGAATCGCCGTTCATGTTTAGTTTCTTTCAGCTGGGTGGCACGGGTGCGCGCGCAACCAAAGACGGACTAAACACTACAGGTTTTCCGAGCGGTGTCGCCGGTGTGCCAGTCGAGGTCGTCGAGACACTGACCGCGCTAGTGCAAACGCGCAAAGCCTTGCGACCCGACTCCGGCGGCGCAGGCAAGTTTCGCGGCGGGCTAGGTCAGCTCAGCGAATTTAGTTGCTGCACACATCAGACGTGGAGTGTGATCCCGCACATTGACCGCACGCGTTACGCCGCAAATGGCGCACTCGGCGGCAATGTCGGTGCTATGGGCGAGTTGCTGGTTAATGGCAAAGTCGGCGCGCAGCCAAAAGCCACCGTCACGCTACAGCCCGATTCAAAAGTGCAACTCAACACGCCCGGAGGCGGCGGCTATGGCAGCCCATCGCAGCGTGATCCACAAGCCGTGCTGAGTGATGTGGTGAATGGCTACATCACAATCGAGAGCGCCGAGCGCGACTATGGCGTCAAAGTGCGTTACACGGGTGCGCCAGATGCGCTAGTGCGTCTGCCAAATGACTACACGTTGAACTAGTCGTAATGTCCGCGACAGGCGACGACTGTAATTAACGCGAATTTAAGATGAGCAAAGAAAAGCATGTATGTCATTCTGAACGCAGCGAAGCGCAGTGAAGAATCCCTAAGATTGATGCTATAGGGATTCTTCGTCGCGCGCTGCGCTCCTCAGAGACTTGCCCTGAGCGTGCCGAATGATAAGAATTGTCATACCGCGCAGGTGGGCACGACAATCATCTTTCCGACTTTAAACATTCCTGCTACTAACAACGCCGCAACACAAAAATCTGTGGGTGCAGACCACGCAGCACGATAGGAATTTGTTGCTCGACCTTCCACAGTGCCGACTGCGATTGCAATACACGTGTGAGCAACTTGATCTCGTGTGTAATCAAAACCGCGCGCGCCTGAGGGCGCAGCACTCGCGCCGCCTCGTGCAACACACGCGGATACAGCATCAGGTTGTCAGCGTGCGAGCCAACCAAATTGCCAAACGGCAAATCGGCGCACAGCACATCCACGCTCGCGTCAGCAAGTGGCATCTGCGTCGCGTCCCACTTTTCGAGCTGAATTGGTGTGTGACGCGAATTTGCAAATGCCGCCAAATTTTGCGCGGCGCAATGCAACGCAACGTCGCTCACATCACAACCGACGATCTGACGCGCCGCGCCGCACGCCGCGCGCTCAAGCATCAGCGTCGCTGAGCCGCACATGCCATTCACAAAGACATCGTCGGCGCGAGGCTGGGTCAAGAGCGCCATCGCGCGCGCGACGGTGGCGCTGAGCGCGCCCTCGTAGTTGCATACGCGCCACGTGCGCGTCGCCAGCGGGCGCGGCATCAGGCGCATGAGCGCCTCCCACGCGTTTACATTTTTGTCGGAGCGCAATCGGATGGTCAGGTCGCCTTCGTCGTTTTGTGGAATGAGGCTGAGCGCGCGCGCCAGCTCGCTGAGCAATCGCTGCATCACAGCGCTGTCGGCGCCAGCCGCCGCGAGATGCACGCTGCGAAATGCGCCACGCGGATGCTGCGACACGATGTCTTGAGCTGCGCCAACCAACGCACGAAAATGTTGGTCGCCGAGCAACGCCTTGGGTCGCGGCACATCAAAGCGCAACACACGCGACATTGATTGTGTCAGCGATAGAGCGCGCAGTTTGCGTTCGTCGCCGTGCCACTCAAATCGCAACCCATCGCGGTCGGGCGCGAGGTGCGTTGGGCGCAGCGCCTGTTCGATCTCCTTGCGTGCGAGCGGTTCGATGCCGCGCACGATCTCGGCAAGATAGGTTGTCATCTTACGCAGGCGGCTTGAGGATGTTGATGCCACGCGCGGCTAATACGGCGATGATGACCAGCGAGATCACAGATTGCGCCATCATGGCGATCTTTGCGCGGCGCGAGAGCGGCGCGGTCTCGGTCGGGCTAAACGCTGTGCTGGTGGTAAACCCTAAAAACAAATAATCAATAAAGCGCGGTTGCCAATTTTGCCAATGCGCAATCTCAGCGGCGCGCTGAGGAAAAAGAAACTCAAATCTGCTCTCGTCTTGCTTGAAGGTTTGCTTTGCGTGCGGCGCGTCAAACATCCAATACCAACTGGCAAACGTAAACACATTGCCGACCCACACCAGTGTCGCGTCCCATAGCAAGCCCCACACATCCTCGTCACGATACGCGAGGGTCAGCACCAACGTCACCACGCTGATGAGAATCGTCGCGGTGAGCAACACAAGATGCAAATATAGCCCCGTGCGCGCCAACCGCACAAATCCGATGAGCCAAAGCAAGAGGATGATCCCGGTAATCACATACATCTCCGCGCCCTGCCCGTCAAATAAATCGATGAGCCACCCCGAGAGATCAGATGGCATTTTGAGGCGCGAGACCGTCGAGGCAATCGCTAGATTGCTCTCGATCAGATATTGCACGAGCAACAGCCCCAGCGCAATGACGGCGACGCGCCATGATTGACGCATATGATTGCGATCACGCGTCAGCAGTCCGCTAAACCTCTTCATCGCTAGTTTGCAACCAACTCACCCGCCAACTGCAGCGCCTCGTCGAGTTTGCTCACATCTTTGCCGCCCGCCTGCGCCAACGTCGGCTTGCCGCCACCGCCACCGCCCACGACTTTGGCAATGTCACGGATGAGTTTGCCGGCGTCTTTGCCTTGCTTGTTTTGATCGGGCGAGACCGCGACAACCAATGATGGCTTGTCGCCAATGACCGCGCCCAGCACGCACACGCCACTGGCATACTTTGCGCGGAACCAATCAGTCATCTCGCGCAACAGATCGGCATCGGTCGCCTCGACACGCGCGACGAGTGATGCTACGCCGTCCTTGACTTGCACGGCGCTCATCACCTCATCAAATTGAAACTTCGCCAGCTTGCGTTGCGATTCCACCAAACGCTTTTGGGTCTGGCTCAGTGTGTCTTGTAATTGGGTCACGCCCGCGAGCGCTTGCGCCGTTGGCACATTGAGCACGCGCGCGATCTGACTCAGCGCTTGTGCATTTTCGGCTGAATGTGAATTCGCGCCGACACCCGTTAGCACCTCGATGCGACGCACGCCCGATGCGACCGCGCTCTCGCTGACGATCACAGCGCTGCCGATCTCGCCCGTGCGCGACACATGCGTGCCGCCACACAACTCGGCGCTATCGAGGTGCGCCTCATCGCCCACGCGCACGACGCGCACGACGTCGCCATATTTCTCGCTAAAAAATGCCATCGCGCCGGACGCAATCGCATCTTTGTAATTTTCTTGGTGCGCCCACACACGCTCATCCGCCAAAATCAGGGCGTTGAGTTTTTCGCTGACGACGTTGAGCTCGGTCGGCGTGAGCGGCGCGTTGTGGCTAAAGTCAAAGCGCAGGCGATCCGGCGCGACCAACGAGCCTTGTTGTCCGACGTGATCGCCGAGCGTGCCACGCAGCGCTGCCTGTAGCAAATGCGTCGCGGTGTGATTGCGCATGATGTCGGCGCGGCGCGCTGCATCTACACTGACCTCGCATGCGTCACCCACCGTCGGCGCGCCTTCGATGACCTGACAGTGATGCACGATCAACTCAGGCGTCGGACGCAGCATGTGCATCACACGCGCGCGCCAGCCATTCCCCGCAATCTCGCCCGTGTCGCTCACCTGTCCGCCGCTCTCGACATATAGACAGGTGTCGCGCGTGATGATGTCAATGGCTTCGCCGCTGACCGCGTTGCTGGTCAGCTCCGCGCCGCGCAGGATGCCAACGACGCTCGACGAAACCTTGAGCGCGTCGTACGGGTTGTAGCTGACCTTGCCATCGCGCAGGTCGCCCTTGATCGCATCGTAGGCGTCGCGATAGGCTTTGGCTTGATCAAAGTTGCCCTCAAATTTTCCGGCGCTGGCTTTGCGCGCGATGTCTTTGGCACGCTCGCGCGCCGATTCAAAGCCCGCCTCATCAATCGCCAGACCGCGCGCGACGACGACATCTTTGGTGATCTCTTTTGGCAGTCCGAGCGTGTCATACAGCTTAAAGACCGATTCACCCGACAGCACATTTGTGCCGTTGACTTGCGCCAGCTTGATCTCGTCCTCGAGCCGCTCCAGCCCCGTATCGAGCGTGCGCGCAAAGCGCTCTTCTTCTTGGGTGATCGTGTTGAGAATGTGGCTGCGACGCGTGCGAAGCTCGGGGTATGCCTCGCCCATCTTGTCAATGACAGCTTCGCTGATGCGATACAAAAACGGATCGGTCAAACCGATCTCGCGCCCAAAGCGCATGGCACGGCGCATAATCATGCGCAGCACATAGTTGCGGCCTTCGTTGCCGGGCAGCACGCCGTCGCCGATGAGGAATGAAGCCGCGCGCGCATGGTCGGCAATAACGCGATAGGGTTTGCGGTGCGTGTCGCGCTGTGCGTCGGTCTCGCCTGTCAGTTGTTGCACGCGCTCGATCAGCGGCGCAAATAGATCGGTCTCGTAGTTGCTCTCGACGCCTTGCAGCAGACGCACCAGCCGTTCAAAGCCCATGCCGGTGTCCACGCCGGTCTGCGGCAATGGATGCAACACGCCATCTTCGGTGCGGTTGAACTGCATGAAAACCAGATTCCACAGCTCAGCCGTGACCTCGGTGCCGTCGTCATCGTTGTTGACCCATTTGCCATCGTTGTCGCTCAGCTTGCCGGTGAAGTAATGCACCTCGCTGTTTGGACCGCACGGACCGGTCGGACCCATGCTCCAAAAGTTGTCCTTTTCGCCGAAGCGCAAGACGCGCGAGGCGCGAATGCCGACTTTTTGCCACAGTTCGTAGCTCTCGTCGTCGTCTTTGTAAATAGTGAACCACATGCGTTCACGCTCAAAGCCATATTCGCCTTCGAGCAAATCGAGCGCAAACTTCATGGCGTCGGCTTTGAAGTAATCTCCAAAGCTGAAATTGCCAAGCATCTCAAAAAATGTGTGATGCCGTTTGGTCTCGCCGATGTTTTCGAGGTCGTTGTGTTTGCCGCTCACGCGCATGACTTTTTGGGCGGTGGCGGCACGCACGTATGAACGCTTTTCGTGTCCCAAGAAGGCGTTTTTGAATTGGTTCATGCCGGCGTTGGTGAACAAAATCGTGTTGTCACCATACGGGATGAGCGACGACGACGGCAAAACCTCATGACCGTTGCGCGCGAAAAAATCGAGAAAGGTGCGGCGAATTTGATTGCTAAGCATGCGGGGCAAATTATCGCGCATGTTTACGCGACGGCGTCACGTTAGCATTGATTTTGCCGCGCGCGACGCACTCGCTAGGCTGATCGCGTCTTGGGTCTTGTCGCGCCACGCCTCGCCACACGCGAGTGTCGCCCCGCACGCAAATAGATTGTCATAGATCGCCTGTCCGCTCGCGTCCGTCGGCTGCATGTGTGCATTGACGGCGACGCCCAGCGCATTAAACGCATGCGCGTCAAAGTAGCGCGGGCTAAATCGCGCGCCCGTCGGCACACCACTGAGCGGCAAACCAAATATCGCCTCGCGCACAGCGCCATGCGCATCCACCGTGATGCCTTCGCCGTAGATGCCGCCCGTCGCCAACACAAATTGATCTGCGCGCCACTCGATCAGCCGCGCGGCGGACTTGGTGCTGACGCTGACGACGCGCCTGCTCTCAGTCTGCACGCCAACAATCGCATGACCGATTTGCACACGCGCGCCAAGCCGTCGCAGCGCCTCAGTAAACGCGGTAAACACGCGGATGCCTGCAATAGATGGCGGCAGCGACGCCGCCTCAAACACAGGCGAATTGAGTTGCGCTTCGAGATCGGCGTGCGCTGCGGCGCCATTTGCCAAACCGAGCAAGGCTGGCACGCCGACACGCTCGCCACGCTGTAGATGCGGGCGAATCGCCTCGCACACGCGCGAGCGAAAATCGGCGTGATCAAACGCACGCGCGATATTGATTGGCAGTGTGTCGGCATCTTGCTCAAACGTTGGCAGGTCAATCGTGACGTGGCGCACCGAGATGTGTGGCGCAGTTTTTGCCAGATTTTGCGCCATCAGCGCCGGATAAAAATCTTTGAAGTTGTTGAAGCCAACCAACAGCATCGGCACATCACTGCGCAAGTCGCCCTGCGCCATCGTGCGCGCCGCCAGCGCAGTCGGCCGCG
>CAZVQE010000140.1:0-6679 GCA_964628875.1 uncultured Anaerolineae bacterium | reverse complement strand
AGATCGCAGGGATTTCTCGCGGCGCACTTTGTGCGCATCGCTCGAAATGACAAATACTGCCTCAATGGCATAACCGTCAATTCTTCATTGACCACCCTCTCATCCTCTACGCGAGAGGAGTTGCACTACACTCTATGCTATGAGCGCAGAATATCGCTACGGGTTTTACCTTCGTCCGGATTTATTCACCAGCATGGCGGTGAGTGAGATACATCGCGTGCTGCGCAAGCAATACGGTTTGTTCTCGGCGGATTTGTTTATGCCGCACGCCACGATCAAAGGTTTTTATCGCAGCGACGCCAGCGTCGAGGAGCAAATCGCGCGTTACGATGCGGCGTTTGCGGGCTTCAAGCCATTTACCGCCTACAACAACGGCACGATCAAAATGGGCAGCGCGGGCATCGTGACGAGTTGGCGCGATCTGCCTGATGGCTCGGTGAATGGGGCTTTTCGTGAATCATCTGATCGCGCGTGGCAAGCGATTGAGCCGTTGATTCACCCCGACTGCGATTTTCGTTGGCGCGATCCGCGTGGCGATCAGTTTCATCCGCATATTACGTTGGCGATGGCAGACGTGCTGCCAAAGTTTAAGGATGAAATCTACGACTTTGTGTGTTCGCGTGGCAAGGTCGGCTCAGCGCATTTTGTGGCAGACACCTATCAGTTGTTTCGCTTCAGAGCCAATTGGCAAGGCAACTGGTGGCACACCCTGACGTGGGAGCATCTGCATAGCTGGCAAATGAAAGCATAGCCAGCGTGCGCTAATAGCTGCACGGGTTAAAGTCCTGACCGACGATCAGGCGAAAGTCGGCGTTGGTGGATGTGCCAGCCTGCGCAGGCTGACGCTGTGCGTCGCCAATCGCAAACAGTCGCTGCATGGTTGCCAATGTCGTCGTGTCTTTGGCGCTGTATTGAATCAGGCGCGTCTTAGGTTGAATCGGACTAACCTGTTTGACATCCACAATGCGAAAGCCCTGCTCGATCATGCGCTCGGCGACCACGCGTCCCATGCTGACATCCGCCGTTGCGTTTTCGATCAGCATCGTTGGCGCATCCGTCGGCGCGCTGGCGTTGTCATTCTCACTAAAGATGCGGCGCACGTTGTCCTGTAGCGCATACGGGTTGTAAACAAACACCGAGCCGACCTCAGGCAGCAACTCGCCGCGCAAAACGCCCGCGTCGAGGTTGCGGCTGCGAATGGCGCCCGCCTCATTGAAGCTCGCCGCATAGCCCGCGAGCGTCAGCATGTCAGACAACGACAGATCGGTTTTCATCTCGTTGGCAAATAGCGTCACAAGCTGCGGAATCTTTGGCAACGCGCCGACTTGTTTGGCTTTTGTGATGATCGCGCGAATGAGGCGTTTTTCGCGGCGGTTGCGGTCGAGGTCGCCGCCGACCACGCCGTAGCGCGCCCGCGCAAACGCCAACGCCTGCAAACCGTTGAGCTTGACAACGCCGGGCGATTTGATATCAATGATCTCCAGCGGCACGCGCTGACCCGGCTGCCAGACCTGCCCGCTAAATGTGTCGGTGTAGACCTTGCGCACGATCATGGGCGTGAGCTCGTCGGCGAGATAGTACGGGTCCTTTGGAAAAACCTGATACAGCGGGCATGTTGCCACGACCTCGACGCCCTCTAGCACGTCTACGGCTTTGATCAGTCCGGCAAAGTTGAGCAGCACGTAATAATCAATGTTGACGCCGAGGTTGTAACGTATCGTCTGACGCAGCAGATTGATGCCACCGGCGGGGTACGCCGTGTTGATCTTGTGCGAGCGCCAGCCCGGGATGTAAACCAACAAGTCACGCGGCACCGGCAACATGGTCACCTGCGGTCCGTCCTTTGCGGTCAGGTTAACGCTGGCTATGATGATGACGTCGGTGTTTGAGTAGTTTTCACCCGGTCGCGCATCAATTCCCAGCAATGCAATGTTGATCGTGCCGGGCGGCATATTGATCGCAGGCGCGGGCGGCGCGATGGTCACGTTGCTATATGCGGCGGTGGCGCTAATGCCGTTGGACGCGCCAATTGGCACAGCCGGCAGCACTACCGGACGCTGCGGCAAGATGCTCGTCGGAGGTGTCGGGCTAACCGCAGGTGTGGCGCTCGGCACAAGAGTCACTGGCGGCGTTGCGGTTGGCGTCGGCGATCTATCCACAGTCGCGGTGAATGTGACCTGCGGCGTGCTAACTGTTGTGCGTTGTGGAGCGCTCTGTGTAGTAGCTGTTGGCAACTGCGCGAGTTGCGCGGCGGTGCGTGTGGGTGTGGCTTGCGCTGTCTGTGGAATGGCGCTGCCACTGGTCGAAGTGAACGCACACAGCAAGACGATCAGCGCGCACAGTGCGCTATTGACGATGAGCCATAGGCGCGGTGAGCCACCGCGACGTCTTCGATTCACCGGATAGCGCCAGCTACGCATGCGGCAATCTTACATCTGTTCCACAGTTCACAGGCGCGTTTTTTCACAGCATGTGGAGAATCGCGCTACGAGCGCACATAAGCGTGAGCGTGAGAGAGCAGTATTTGCCATCCACAGATTTGCATCCACATGCGGATAGGCTGTGGGTAAAAATCGTATTTGTTATTTGCGGTAAATGTGGCGCGCTCAGGCGCGATTTGCCCAGATATAGCGTCACGCGGGCGATATCCGCAAATCCACAGCGACTACTACTATCCACTATAAAAGTAAATAAGAAGAATAACCGTGAATGGATCGGTGTGGCACGGTGCTCACTTCGACAAGCTCAGTGAGCTGCGTGGTTTTGACGTATAGTCGTGGCTTCGGCAGGCTCAGCCACCTTCAGCCAACACAATGAGATTAAATCGCGGTAATATGGCGCGCCATGCGCCTAAAGAAAACCGTGCATCAACTATTGCATGAAGCTAACGCCGAAATCACTACGCTCAGCCCGACACAGGCGCGCGCGTTGATCGGCAGCCCAGATGTGATATTTGTAGATATCCGTGATGCTGACGAGATCGTAGCGCACGGCAAAATCAGCGGTGCCGTGCATGCGCCGCGTGGCGCGCTTGAGTGGATTGTTGACCCTGCCAGCGCACGCCACAATCCGATCTTTGCGCAAGACAAACATTTTGTCATCTACTGAGCGGGCGGCGGGCGTAGCGCCTTTGCGTGCCAAAGGCTGATCGAGATGGGGTTTGAGCGTGTGGCGCATATCGGCGGCGGCATCAGTGCTTGGAAGGCTGAGGGTTGTCCGATTGCGTGAGTGCGCCGATCTAGCCATCTGTCCAGTAATTGCCAAGACGGGCAGAAGTGATTTATGAGAGAGAAAATGGTAAAATCTCATAAATCACTCATAAACTATGCAACCGCCAGCAAAATTGACCCAGTCGTCAAATTCGTTCTCATCGCGCAGTCTGATCATCCTTGCGGTGTGTATGTTGGCGGGTATCGTCATCGGCATTGGCGGTTATACGTTTTATTTCGCCAAAGGTTGGTCGTATCTATCAGACGACCCACAGGCGTGCGTCAACTGTCATATCATGCGCGACGAATACAACAGTTGGTCGCACAGCAGCCACAAGACGATTGCCACCTGCAACAGTTGCCACACTCCGCATGACATCGTCGGCAAGTACATGACTAAGGCGGAGAATGGATTTTCGCACTCGCGCGCGTTCACCTTCCAAGATTTCCCTGAGCCGATTCAGATGCGCGAGGTCAGCCGCAATATCGTGCTCAATAACTGTCTTGATTGCCACAAGACAATGGTTAGCAGTGTGACCGCACTCCATACTGGCAACAAAGAAACATTAGATTGCATCTCGTGTCATCGCAATGTCGGACACGCAGGCAAATAGAGGATAAAAACATACATGAATAAACCGCGAAGAATCTCGACCGGCGCCTATATCGCCATTGCGGCGGTGCTTGCCCTTGTGACTGTCGGCTTGTTGTTGCTGTTGCAAAACATCAACGCGCGCCAGACTGAGGCACGCCAAGACGCTTTTCGCGTTGTGCCGCTCAGCGAGAGTGTGACCGACCCCGCCATCTGGGGGCAAAATTATCCCAATCAATATGACAGCTACAAGCGTACCGTTGATATTCAGCGCACACGCTTTGGCGGCAGCGAAGCCATTCAAAAAATAGATGATGACACGCGCTGGCGCATCATTTTTTCGGGCAACCCATTTGGCACCGACTATCGCGAGGAGCGCGGTCACGCCTATATGCTGGTGGATCAGCGCGAGACCGAGCGCGTCAAGCAATTTAAGCAGCCCGGCGCATGCCTGCACTGTCATGCCTCAACAGTTGACGCCTACTACAAAAAAGGCGTCGAGGTGGGAGCGTCTTCGACTGACCGCAAGGCAGCCATTCAAAAAGGCTTTGAAGCAATTAACCCGCTGCCGTATGCTGATGCAACCAAGCTCGTGCAACATCCTATAGCCTGCAACGACTGTCACAATCCTGAGAATATGCAGTTGCGCATTACGCGACCTGCGTTTTTTGCGGGCATTGATGCGCTCGCCAAGTCAAAAGAGCCAGTGCCACATTTACCGAGCATCGAGCGTTGGCGCGCTGCGGGCAGTAAGGGCGAGTATGACCCCAATGTCGAAGCTACGCGCCAAGAGATGCGCTCCTTTGTTTGCGCACAGTGTCACGTTGAGTATTACTTTAAGGGAGATGCCAAGTTGGTGGTTTTCCCGTGGTCAAATGGCTTGAAGGTCGAACAGATTCAGGCGTTTTATGATACGGCGGGCTTCAAAGATTGGGTGCACAAGGATAGCGGCGCAAACGCACTCAAGGCGCAACACCCAGAGTTTGAGATGTGGAGTCAGGGCGTGCATGCGCGCAGCGGCGTAGCTTGTGCGGATTGTCATATGGCTTACGAGCGCGTCGGCGCGACTAAGGTTAGCGATCACTGGGTGCGCAGTCCGATGCTCAATGTCAACAATGCCTGCCAGACTTGCCACAAATTTAGCGAGCAAGAGATGAAAGACCGCGTAACGATCATCCAAAATCGCACGCGCGATCTGATGGTGCGCGCAGAGGAAGCCGTGGTCGCGTTGATCCAAGACATCGCCAAAGCCAAGACCGCAGGCGCAACTGACGCGCAACTACAAAAAGCGCGCGACCTGCAACGCGTGGCGCAATTCAGACTTGATTATGTTTCTGCCGAAAATTCGATGGGCTTCCATGCGCCGGGCGAGGCTGCGCGCATACTTGGCGAGGCAATTGACTTTGCACGACAAGGACAGATTGAGCTGCAAAAGAGCGTCAAGCCGGGCGTGAGCGCCAGCGCGGGAGGCGCAGCCACGCCCTAATTTTGGTTGCGAAAAATCCGCAAGGATTTTACGAACACTCCTTTTTTTGATGGGGGCGCAGAGATGCGCCCTCGTTTTTTTTGCCTATAATCCGCGCGACGATGGATAGGTTGATAAATAATATCCGCAAACACTACTTGATCACGCATGATATCGAGGCTGCCGCGCAGACGCATCACACACTCTTGGGTGACTCGGTGCGCACATTTGAGGCAGCGCTGACCGATGGAGTGAGTGGCAAGCCCTTTGCGGTAAAGCTCGGCTTTATCAATTTGCCGAGCACACAGGTTGTGTTGGTTCAGCCCGTGCGCGGTGAGAATTTGTTTGCGCGGTTATTGGCGGCGCGCGGCGAAGGCGTCCACATCCTCGGGGTCGAGTCCCCGCACAAAGTCAAAGCTGATGCCGTGTCGCACTTTGCGCGCACGGGCTGGCGACACGCGATGTCGGTTGACCTTGGCAACGAAGAACTCAATTACTTTACGCACGCCGCCGCGCCGTTTGCGCTTGAGATTTCGATTCAAAAATGAGGCGACGGCAGATCGTAACGGACCTGTCATTTCGAGCGGCGCATGGAATGCGCAAGCGAGAAATCCCTTTTTAACCGGATGGTGCGCGGAAGTTTTATTTTTCTGCCGCGTTGCGTTCAATTGGAATTTGAATTTCGATGATGTTGTCTGTCTGTGGTTTGCCCGGCTCGCCCGAAAGGTGCAATTCCCGCACCGCGCCAGATGCAACAAACCCGTTTTCGCACGTCCAGATCAAAATATCCTGAATCAAGTCGGTCATGGTTTCCATACTTCCGCGATGCACGCCACATGCGGCCAATTCCGTGCCCTCCAGCTCGCGTGCTTGCAAGTCAAAAGGCGCATCGGTCAATTGTTTTGTGCCAAGCTGGGCGGGTTTGGGCGTGAGGATAAATGCCTCCAGATCAAGGTTGACCTCGGTGTATTCGGTGTTGTGATATAGGTTTGCCAGTTGCGGCGCGGGGGGCGGGCTGACCGCAATTTTGTGCCGCATCGCCCACTCGCGCATTTTGGCGTGAATATCGTGACATTGCCAGACCATCTCCTGAGCAGTGGGCATAATTTGGCGCGATGAGATGATCCAGTGTGGCGCAAGCGACTTGACCACAATCTCGTAACGTGGCGGCTTGCCTTCGGCATCTAGATTGCGCAGACGGGACTGCACCCGTGCCAGCCGCGCCTGCGTTTCTTCCATTTCACGCTCGACATCGGCCAGCCGCAGTTTGAGCATGCCGCGCAATTCGTCTGGGCTCACCTCTTTAACCAACAAACCTTTTATTTGCTCCAGAGAGAAACCCAAATCTTTAAGCGCCAGAATGCGGTTTAGCCGCGCCAGTTGCGCCACATCGTAATACCGGTATTCGGTGAA
>CAZVQE010000139.1:0-6704 GCA_964628875.1 uncultured Anaerolineae bacterium | reverse complement strand
CGAGTTGAAAATAATCATCTTCGCGCCCTTCGCCACGAGGTCGGCCGCGACTTGCGTGCCTTTGACATTCGGGCGATCCGCGGGGTTGACTTTGTCCACATACTCAAACTTCACATTTGGCATGCGCTTTTGCACGTACTGCGTGATGCCCTCGTAGTGCGCCTGATTCCAACCCTTGTCATCATAGGGTCCGACCAAGATCATGCCAACGGTGAATGGCGCATCCGCAGGCTTGGCGGCTTCTGTTGGCTTGGGTGCGTCGGTTGGTTTAGCCGCTGCTGTTGGCGCTGGTGCTGTGGTTGGCGCGGGCGCAGCAGTTGCCGCCGGCTTGGGCGCCTCAGTTGGCTTTGGCGCAGCTGTTGGCGTCGGCGACGCACAGGCAGCCAGCATCACGCTCAATGTCACCAGCGTTACTGCTCCTTTCGAAAAGTTGTTTTTCATTTATTTTTCCTCTCCTCTTGAGTTTTCTGTCCCGCGTTGCGCATCGCAAACAAAAACGGGTTCGGACAAACACACACTATGTATTTATCAGAACCCGCATCATGACGGCAATACGCAACTCGGTGCAACAAAATAATTTTACTCTACAATCCTGCGCGTGCATCTCCGCATTGAGCATCATGCGTGCGTCACCTCGACGATGGATATCGCGCATGTGGCAGCCAAATCGGGCGCGCTTGAAGGTCTCGTCGTGAGCGCCGACACACAAACCGCTGGGCGCGGTCGTATCGGCAATACTTGGTTTTCGCCCAAAGGCGAATCTGTCTACGCCTCGATTTTGTTGCGCCCCGCGTTGCAGCCCGCGCAGGTCAATTGGCTGACCATGATCGGTGCGCTCGCAGTGTGCGATGTTGTAGATCAGTTGAATGGCGCTCATGCGCGCATCAAATGGTTTAACGATGTGCAGCTCAACGGGCGCAAGTTGGCTGGCGTTTTAGTCGAATGCGCGTTTGTGGGCGACGCCATTGACTACGCCATACTCGGCATCGGCATCAATGTAAACACGCATTTTGATGCAGCGCCGCGAGAAGTGCGTGAGCGCGCGATCAGCCTGCGCGATGTCTTTGCGCGTGACTTTGATCGAGATGCCATTCTCAACGATCTACTCAGTCGCCTCGATACGCGCTACATGCAAATGACAAATGGCATCTCGCCACGCGCGGACTATCTTGCCAAACTCGACACGCTCGGCAAGTCGGTGCGCGTCAGCAGCGGCAAGCGTCTGATCGAGGGTGTCGCGCAGAGTATTGATGAATTTGGCGCGCTCATCATCGAGACCGCTAACGGCAGGCAACGCATCGCACATGGCGATGTAATCAATTAGTTTTTTTTGCGGCTGATAAAGCTGGAGGTCACACACCGCGCAGGCGCTCGGCGGCTTGCTCTGGCGTGAGGTCGCGTTGCGGTTGCGCGAGCATCTCATAGCCCACCATAAATTTTTTGACCGTCGCGCTACGCAAGAGCGGCGGATAAAAATGCAAGTGCATTTGCCATTCATCATGCGCGGCGCCATCGTAGGGCGCCTGATGCACACCCATCGTGTAAGGGAATGACACATTAAACAATCGGTCGTAACGCGCCGTGTTGTTTTTGAGCGCATCAGATAGACCCTCGCGCTCAGCATCGCTCAGATCAACGATACGCCGCACATGTCGCTTTGGCAAGATCATCGTCTCAAAGGGCCAAACCGCCCAAAACGGCACCAGCGCCACAAAGTGCGCGTTTTCATACAGCACGCGCGTCTGTGCCTTTAGCTCGGCGCTCAGATACTCCATCAATAACGGCGCGGCGTGTTTTTGCATATACGCTTGTTGGGCGCGAGTTTCTTTTTCGATCTCGGTCGGGATGTTGCGCGTCGCCCACAGTTGTCCGTGCGGATGCGGATTGCTGCAACCCATGATCTCGCCTTTATTTTCAAATAGTTGCACGTAGTTGATGTCTTTGCGCGCGCCTAGCTCGGCGCATTGCGCAACCCATGTATCCACGACGGCACGAATCTGCCGCACATCCAATTCCGCCAAAGTCAAATCATGACGCGGCGAAAAACAAATCACGCGACACACACCGCTATCAGCTTGCGCCACAAACAAGTCGCTATCGCCTTTAATCGGCTCACTTTCAACTTCGATATTGAGCAACGCCGGAAAGTCGTTGTCAAACACATACACGCCGTCGTAATCTGGATTCGGATCGCTATTGACGCGCTTATTGCGCGGACACAGATAGCAGGTCGGATCATACGCAGGGCGCTTTTCGGTGGCGGATTTTTCGACCGCGCCGAGCCACGGGCGTTTTGCGCGCTGCGGCGAAACGAGAACCCATTCGCCAGTCAGTAAATTGAGACGACGGTGTGGCACGTCAGCTAAGTTCAACGTTCGGAATTCGGAGTCCATATGCGCACAGTCTAATGCGAAAATCCAAATTCATAATGTTACGCAAGGGCACAGAGACACAGAGCAAATAAATCGGCAGTAGCTATGGCAGCTTAAAGTCATCGCCCAGCACAATCAACGCATCCAACGAGTTTTTTGAATCGAGCTGTGTTTGCACGGCAGTTAGCGGTAGTCCTAAAGCTTGCGCTAATTGGCGCGAAAACTCTTGACGCCCGTGATAGTCAATGATGACCGACTTGGCTTGTGGCTTTTGTGCGTTGTCCACCTTCGTGACAGTAAAGCCTTTCTTTTGTAGTAGCGCCTGCGCGTTGGCGCCCAGTCCGGTCGTCGGTGTGCCGTTTTGAATGGCAACCTTGCCGGGCTCAATCGGCACGCTGACTGCGGCTTTAGTTTGCGGCGAATACAGCGCATCACGCAACTGCTCGACGCGCTCACGCACAGGTATCAACACGCTTTGTCCGCCGGGCGCATTCCAGGCTTGCACGGCCGTTTCATCAATCACAACGCGCGAGAGTTGATCGGGTTGCAAATCCTTTGCAAATGCAGCCATAGACACCACATCCGACAACGCCAAATCTGTATCAATTGAGTCGCTCAATATCTGAAAGAGCTGCGGGATGCGCGTGACAATGCGCGCGGCGCCCTCAATGCTGGTGGCTTTTTCGCGGATCGCCATGATGACTTGTTGTTGGCGTTTCATGCGCGCAAAGTCGCTCGACCCGTGACGCGTGCGCGCATATTTCATGGCGGTGACGCCATTCATGTGTTGCCAGCCCGCCTTGATATAAAACGGGTCATAGCCATAGTTACTGTCTGGAAATTGCGGGTCGCTGATATCTTGCTCAACAAACACATCGATGCCGCCGAGTTCATCCACGATCTTTTGCAGCGCCATAAAGTTCACCCGCACATAGTGCTGCACAGGGATGCCAAAATTGAACGTGACCGTCTCCATCGAATACGATGGCCCACCAAATACATGCGCTACGTTAATGCGCTCTGACAAATTTTTATTTGGCATCGGCACCCACAAATCGCGCGGGATGCTCATCATGCCCGCCGACTTAGTCGCAGGGTCAAGCGTGACGAGAATCATCGTATCTGTGCGTGTATAGCGCGGGTCTTCCCCCGGGCGTTGATCAATTCCCAAAATCAAAATGTTGGTGCGCTGACCAGCCGCCCATGTTTTGCTGGCTGCGTTTGTGCTAATGGAGACTACAGCCGTTGGCGCTGCGCCTGCGTTTGGCAAGATCGAGCGCCCCGTCACCCCGCGCGCAACATTGAGTATCACAAGTCCTGCCGCCGACAACACAAGCGCCGCCACCGCTACGATGAGCGCCAGAGCGATGTTTGACCAGCCGCGTCTACGAGGTGACATGAGCGCAAATTCTATCAGCGCAAGTGCCATTCAAAGCCAACGACTGACCGACGAATCCCCAACAACTGTCAGGCGCGTCTTGTCATTCTGAACGAAG
This sequence comes from uncultured Anaerolineae bacterium, assembly GCA_964628875.1. Lineage (GTDB taxonomy): Bacteria > Chloroflexota > Anaerolineae > J036 > Brachytrichaceae > AQU-03. The sequence continues at coordinate 2,836 of CAZVQE010000139.1, read as the reverse complement.
CGAAGCGCAGTGAAGAATCTCTACAGTGTTAATTACATAGCAAATCCACGCAGAGATTCTTCGTCGCTTTGCGACTCAGAATGACAAGGGCGGTTATGCCAAAAATTTGTGCGCCTGCGCCACCAAATGCAGCGAACCGCTGACACAGATCACATCATCAGCCCGCGCCTCATCCAACGCCGCGCGCAACGCAATCTCAAGCGGCTGTATCACGCGCGTGCGGATGGCGCGCGTGTTGATGTCTTTGGCAGCCGCGCGTAGCTGCTCGGCAGGCAGCGCGCGATGATAGGACGGCGTGACAAAAATAACTTGATCCGCAAATTGCAACGCCGACTCGACGATGCCAGCAGCGTCTTTGTCGCGCAACACACCTAGCGCCAGCGTGATGCGTCGCGCGCCAAACACTTCGCGCAAGGCTTCGCCGAGTCGCTGCATCGAGTAGGGCGTATGCGCGCCATCAGCCACCAGCATCGGCGCTTGCTGCAAGACCTCAAAGCGCCCGCGCCATTGCACATGTTTGAGCCCGCGTTGAATGGCGTTGGCGCTGATATCAAATCCAGCGTTACGTAACGCATCAACTGCCGCGAGCGCTGCCGCGCAATTCTCAAGCTGATGGCTGCCCAGCAGCGGCAAAAAAATATCGAGCGCATCGCCATGGCTTCTGGCGCGCACCCACTGCCCGACGCTATCGGGCTGCACCACATTGCGCACATGCGTCAGTTGCCATTGCTCATCTGCAAAATAAATCGGACAGCCCAGGGCGCGGGCTTCTTCGGCCAACACTGCGCGCACCTCATCACGTTGGCGCGCCGAGATCGCCACGCCGCGCGCGCGCATAATGCCGGCTTTTTCGCGCGCGATTTGCGCCACGGTGTTGCCGAGCATCTGCGTGTGTTCGAGGCTGATATTTGTAAAGACCGACACGCTCGGCTCAGCCAAATTCACCGCATCGTTTTTGCCGCCGATGCCGATCTCCATCACACTGAGGTCGCAGCCCGACTCATCAAACCAGTGATACGCCATCGCCGTCGAGACCTCAAAACGCGTCGGCAGACCGATCTGAGATTGATCCCATGTTTCGATGATGCGTCTGATCTGCTGCGCATAGTCAATGTATCGTTGCGGCGTCATCATCACGCCATCAATCAGATAGCGCTCAAGGATCGAATGTAGATGAGGTCCAGTCGAGACGCCACAACGATAGCCCGCCGCGCTGACGATGCCGCCGATCATCATGGTTGTGCTGCCTTTGCCTTTTGAGCCGGTCACCAGCACACATGCTCGGGTCGAATGGGGCGCGCCGCCTAATCGCTGCAACACGTGCCGCGCACGCGCGATGCCATTGCCAGCTGCGTAGCGATATGAATGTTGTGACGGGTCAAGGTAATCGAGCGATGCGATGTATTGCTCGGCGGCAACTAAATCCATGAGTTACAGATTACACCGGGGGCCACGGGATGCTGCGCGCATTGCGCGACGGCGCAGGAAAATGTCCAAGCTCGATCAGCCCTTTGATGCGGCGTTTAAACGCGGCGATCTCATCTTTGTCGAGCAACTCATGCAACGCCTTGCCAAGGGGTTGGCTGGCATCGGTTGCCTTTTGCAGCGAGCGCAGATCATCGAGGATCGTGACCGGAATCGGCTGATTGGCAAAGTCCCAAATCACCGTGCGCAGCTTATGCTCGACATTAAATGTAATGCCATGATCAATTGCCCACAGACGCGCATTGTTATCCACGAGCACGTGTCCGCTCTTGCGATCAGCGTTATTTGTGACGAGATCAAACACCACAAGCTGCTGCAGTTGTTCGCTCAGCGCTTCATTCTCACGAAAAGTAAAAAAGTGCTGCTCGGTGTCATTGTCAATGTAGAGCTGCACCGAGCCAAAGCCTTGCGGTCCGTTGCGCAACACGGTCGGCGGCACCAGATTCCACCCAAGCTGGGCACTCACCAAAAACGCGGCATACTCGCGCAAACACAACGTGCCTTGCGGAAAATCCCACAGTGGGGTCTCACCGCGGCGTGGTTTGTAGACGGCATAGATTTCGAGCGGTTCGCCGTTGTCGTCTTGCGGAATGGATTTTCCGCGCGGTGCGACCTTGACAAGGAACGTGTAATTTGAGCTCCACGGCAACTGCCCTTGCGATGAAATCTCGCCATCGCTGAGAATCTCAAGCGCCTCTTGGAGAGTGATAGCTTGGCTCATGAAAATAAATTACGCCGCGCTATGCGTAAACAATTTCATCCGCGTGACCATTGCGGCGCGGACAAAATCCTTCGATGTTGCCTTCGGCGTCCATCGGCTTGCCACACAGCGGACACAACGGGCGACCGCGCGACACGACCTCAAGCGCATAGCGGCTAAACGCATCTACCTGCGCGCGCGAGCAAAAGAAGCGCACGGATCGCGCATCTTCTTCTTTCGTGCTTTCATCAAGAATCTCGCTGGCGACAATGACGACCAGATCATTCTCTTCGTCGTAGCCAAGTCCGATTTGCCCGACGCGAAACTCAGGCTCAAGTGGCTCCTCGAGCGACATATCAATATCCAGCTTTGCAAAATTTGCGCCACGCGGCGCGCGTCGCTTGAGTTGTTCCAGCGTTTGTTCCAACGCGTTTGATAGACCTTCGACTTGCGACTTTTCACACAGCAATGTCACCAGCGTGCGACCCTTGCGCGCCTGAATAAAAAAGGTGCGGTTGCCGGGTTGTCCGACTGCATCCGCTGTAATACGCGAGACAGGATTTAGATCTGTGATTTGTCCAGCCACGATTTGATTTTACGACAAGATAAATGCGTAAGACGGGTATGCTGAGGCGATGCGAGCATTGGCAA
>CAZVQE010000138.1:0-6717 GCA_964628875.1 uncultured Anaerolineae bacterium | reverse complement strand
CATGCCATCGCCTCAAGCGGCGGCAAGCCAAACCCCTCGTAGATGGATGGAAATGCAAACACACGCGCCGCGCTGAGCAACGCATTCATATCCTCGCGTGCGATGTAATCCGTAAATCGAATATCACCCTCAAGGCGCAGCGCGCGCGCGGCATTAAATGTAGATTCATACAGCCAGCCTTTGCGCCCAGCGACCACCAATTCACCCGCAGCGCACACGCCAGCATCGCGCAACTGACGATAGGCAGCAAACAACGTCGGCAGATTCTTGCGCGGCTCGATCGTGCCAAGATACAAGATAAAACGTTGCGGCAAGTTGTATTTTTGGCGCACACGCTGTAGCTCCACCGCGTCGGTGACTGGCGCAAACGACGCATCCACGCCTTCGTAGATCACGCTGATTTTTTGCTCGGGCACGCCATACAGGCGCATGGCATCGCGCTTGCTGCACTCTGACACGGCGATGATGTGATCGGCGCGCCGCAAAAAGCGCGGCATCATTTGACCGAGGTACAGCAGATTCATGCGCAAGTGATACTGCGGAAATAACGCGTAAATCGCATCATGAAATGTAAACACACTGCGCGCGCCATTCAACGGCGGCAACAGATGCTCGGTCGCATGAAAGATCGTCGGCTCAGATGTGCGCGGCAGTATGCGTGAATCCATCGGCAAGCGCATCAACGTGCGCAGTGCAACCGTCATGCGCCAACGACGCGCATTCCACGCCACATTTTTGATGGGCAATGTGTCGAGCGGCGCGCGCAGTGGCTCGACGATCTCGCGCCCGTAATAAAACGCGCTGTAACTGTTGCGCGTGTCATTGCGCACGAGTTCATTCGCAAGCTGACGCGCGTAGGTCGCCAAGCCAGCCTTGCGATGCACAACGGGTGATAGATCAAAGTGAATATGCACAACTAACCAAGGCGGCGTTCTAACGCCATTCCATTTTTACACAATGGGCATTCGCCACTTTTCCACAAATTGATCTTGCGGCGTTCGATTGCGACCACAGCTTTGCCGATGCGCTCAAAATAATCGGCACCTACTGAACCAAACACAATCAAAGCGCCAACGACTTTGACCTGTGCGCCACTTTCCTCGAGCGCTGCAATCGTCGCACGCACCGATGAGCCTGCGCTAATAGCATCGTCCACAACCGCAAAAGTTTGTCCACGCGCCAGCGATTTTTGTCCAGACAACAGCTCGTAGCGCGCACTAAATGCGCTTTGCTCATCTAAATCAGCAACGCGCCGAGTCGTAAAAAATTGCAAACCTAATCGATCTGCCATATGCTGAGCCAAAAACGCGCCGCCCGTCAAAGGTCCACATACGGCTGTGACGTTAAACCTATTAATCTTGTTAGCCAAGTCCGTGACATACGGATTGATTTTTTGCAAATCAACAAACATCGCGTCCAGATTGACCCAATAATCCGTATGCAATCCTGATTCAAGCAGAAAATGTCCTTCTTCGACGGGCAGTTCGACAGTCATTATTTTTACATTGCCGGTATGCGCGACGCGATGTGATCGCCAATCGAGAGGCTGGCGGTCGCGGCGGGCGAAGGCGCATTGAGCACGTGCAATGAGTTTGGCGACTCGACAAATTGAAAGTCGTCCACGATCTTGCCGTCGTCGCTGACCGCGAGCGCGCGCACGCCCGCTCCGCCGCGATGAATGTCATCTGCGCGAATATCAGGCACGAGCTTTTGCAGCGACTCGACAAATTTTAATTTGCTCAGCGAACGTTGATACTCAAACACGCCCGTGCGCCACCACTGCAGCGCCATGCGTTGAAATCCACCGTAACTCAGCGACGAAAGCAATTCACCCAAATGAATGTTGCGATAGCCATAGCCCTCCTTTGCAAATGCAAACACCGCGTTTGGTCCAGCCTCGACCTCGCCGTGCACCGTGCGCGTGAAATGCACACCCAAAAACGGGAACTGCGGGTCAGGCACCGGATAGATCAAGCCACGCACGAGCGAGCCGCGCTCAGGGCGGATCATGTAGTACTCACCGCGAAACGGCACGATGCGCATATTAGTTTTGAGGTGCATCATGCGCACGATTGTGTCTGAGTAGAGCCCTGCGCAGTTGACGAGATAGCGCGTGTTGAATTGCGCTTGCGGCGTGTGTAGTGTCAGCGTCTGATCGGGATTAGATGTGATGGCGCGCACCTCGCGCACAAACTCGATCTGCACGCCGCGCGACTCGAGCAGCTCGCGCATCTTTTCGGAGACGACTCTGTAATCTACGATAGCGGTGTTGGGCGAGTGCAGCGCCGCCACGCCGCTGGCATGCGGCTCGATCTCGGCGATGTCTTCTTGTGGAATGCGGTTGACGCCTGGCACATTATTTGCCTGTGCGCGACGATGCAGCTCATCGAGGCGCGGCACTTCGTCATCACTCGTCGCCACAATGAGCTTGCCGACGCGCTCATAGGGGATCGCATGCGTCTCGCAAAACTGCATCATGCGTTGTGCGCCCTCAACACACAGCTTGGCGCGCCACGTGCCCGGCTTGTAATAAATGCCCGCATGAATGACACCGCTGTTGTGACCGGTTTGATGCTGCGCGACCCTACGCTCTTTTTCGAGCAATGTAATCTTGAGCTGCGGGCGCGATTCACTCAGCGAGAGCGCCGTCGCCAAACCGACGATGCCCGCGCCAACGATAGTGATGTCTTGCATGACTTTTCTATGGGACGCTGATTTTTAAGATTTGCAGGATCAATTTCATATCCTGAAAATCCTGTAAATTCGCGCCCGACTTCAATTTAACTGAACTCGCACAAACTGTCATTCCAAGCAAATGTGAGGAGTGACGATTCACATTTTGTGTAAGTCTGATTTAATAAAACTCTTTTTTGAGCACGGCGATAAAGGGCAGGTTGCGATAGACCTCATCAAGGTCAAGCCCGTAGCCAAACACAAACGCATCCGGAATTTCAAAACCGAGATATTCGATTGGCACATGCGCCTCACGCCGCGCGGGCTTGCTGAGCAACGCGCACACGCGCAAACTAGCCGGCTGGCGCGTCTCCAGCATACGCAACACATGCGCGATGGTGTGACCGCTATCTACGATATCCTCCACAAGGATGACATGCTTGTTGTGAATGTCGGTATTGAGATCGAGCGTAATGCGCGGGCTGCCCGTGCTTTGGCGCGCATTGACGCCATAGGACGACACCGCCATAAAGTCAATCGCATGCGGCACACTGATCTCACGCATGAGGTCAGTCAAAAACATGACCGCTCCACGCAAAATGCAAATCAACAACACATCTTTGCCAACATAGTCGCGCGAGATTTCTTTGCCAAGCTCGGCGATGCGCTTCTTTAAGCTGCCTTCGTGAATTAGAACGTGATCCAACAAATGCTCGTAGCCCTCATGGGGGTTAAAGTGAGCCATTGAAATATTTTCTCACAGTCACGCGCTAATGTGATTGCGGTCTTGTTACTTTGAGAATCAAAAAGCCAACACTGCCCGCACACAACGAACTGATCAAAATCGCAATTTTGGAGCTCTGCACAATTTCCGCATCGCCAAACGCGAGCAAGGTGATAAAGATAGACATCGTAAAACCGATGCCGCCCAAAAAGCCCGCACCAATCATCTGCCGCCACGAAACTTCGTTTGGCAGATTGGCAAATCGCGCCTTAATCGCTAATGCACTGGCGAGCGTGATGCCGAGCGGCTTGCCAACAAACAACCCTGCAAAAATGCCAAGACTGTTTGAGCTAAACAAGCTCTGCGCCCAATTCCCCGTCAGCGAGATGCCGGTATTGACGAGCGCAAAAATTGGCATGATGCCAAATAACACGGGCTTGTGCAGCCAATGTTGCAGCTTGTAGGACAGTGAGTTTTCGTCGCCTTTGTCAAATGGAATCGCAAACGCCAGCAGCACGCCTGCGAGCGTGGCGTGCACCCCCGAACGCAGCATAAAGTACCACATCAACACGCCCGCCACAAGATAGATTGGCAGCACGCGTATACCTGCACGGTTGCACACCAATAGCGTCGCAAAAATCGCCAACGCAATCAACAGATTCACCAAAGAAAAATCACCCACATAAAACAACGCGATGATGATGATGGCGCCTAAATCATCAATAATCGCTAACGCAGTCAAGAAAATCTTCAACGAAGTCGGCACGCGATTCCCTAACAAAGCCAAAACGCCTAATGCAAATGCAATATCTGTTGCCATCGGGATGCCGATGCCGGATTGCGTCGGCGTGCCACGATTAAACACAAAATGAAATAACGCCGGCATCAGCATTCCGCCGAGTGCCGCCACAATCGGCAAAGATGCATTTTTGAGATTGGAGAGTTCGCCGACATATAGCTCGCGCTCGATCTCCAGACCGATGAGCAAAAAGAAAATGGCCATCAGACCATCATTCACCCAATGCTCGACGCTATAACGCAACGCCACTGCGCCGGTCTCAAAGCCACTCTTGGTGTGCCAAAACTCAGCGTAACTCTTGCCAAGCGTCGAGTTGGCGATAGCAATCGAGATCAGCGTGCAAGTGATCAAGATTAAGCCCGAGGCTTGCTCGCTCTCAAAAAATTCGACGAAGAGTTTGCTGAGTTTTGTTTTCATGAAAACTAAGTTGGTGTCCACACAGTGGCATGACAATTGAATTTGTCATTTCGAGCGGCGCGTGAAATGCGCTATGCATTCAATGCGCCGCGAGAAATCCCTTGAATGTGGCAACGCAGAGATTCCTCCCTACGGTCGGAATGACAAATTTTAAGTTGCTTTGTTTTACAAATCGTTCTAAATCACACCTTTGGTGGATGGCACACCCGTGCGACGCGGGTCTATCTGCGTCGCGGCATCCAGCGCGCGACCCAGCGCTTTGAATAGCGCTTCAGCTTTGTGATGATCGTCGCGCCCGTACAACGCGCGCGCGTGAAGGTTCATGCGCGCATGTGTTGCGAGCGATTCAAAGACGTGCGCGATAAGCGAGGTGCCGAGTCCGCCAATGCGGTCACTGGAGAATGGAGCGTCCACGACGCAATAGGGTCGCCCGCTCAGATCAACGACCACGTGCGCGAGCGCTTCATCCATCGTCACAAATGCATCTGCCATACGCACGATGCCCTTGCGGTCGCCTAATGCACGATCGAACGCTTGCCCGAGCGTGATGGCGACATCCTCGACCGTGTGATGTTCATCAATATGTAGATCACCGGTCGCATCTATCGTCACATCGAACAAGCCATGATGCGCGACGTGATGCAGCATGTGATCGTAAAAACCGATGCCGGTTTTGATATCTGCTTGTCCTGTGCCTTCGAGCTTGAGTCGCACATATACATCGGTCTCGTTGGTTTTGCGCGTGATCTCTGCGCTGCGTTGAATCAACATGATGTGTATGAAAAACAAAAGCGGCAGTAACGCCGCCTACAGTTGAAATACGTCATTCCGAGCAGCGCATGAAATGCGCATACGAGGAATCTCTTTAGAGTGAGTATCTGGCTTCGATCAAGAAAATCTTTACGCGTTTGTAGATTGGCGCATATTTTCGAGTTGCTTCTCCAACTCTTCGCGACGAGCTTCGGCGGCGCGTCTACCTTCGTTGATGACTTCTTGCACACCATTGCGTAGTTTTTCGCGCATCTCGTCGCCGGAGCCGGGTGTCATGGTCAGGCTAGCCATGCCGCCGATTGCGCCGCCCAACACTGCGCCCAGAAGGAAACTCAGCATCTTGCTCATATAAAATCAAATTATATGCGTCTCACAAAACTTGCCGAACAACTTCGCAAAGCGGGATTAGATTACATGGCGCTGGTGCCAAGTAGCAACATGGTGTATTTCACGGGTTTACACATGCATCTCTCGGAACGCCCGACCGTTGCGTTATTTCCAGCGCAGGCGGATGCCGATCCAATTCTCATTGCGCCCGGGTTTGAGGTTGGCAAGGCGCGCTATTCAACAAATCTAAATTGGCGCGTGTTTGCTTATGCCGATGGGCAGTCATATCAAGATGCATTTGACGCGGCTGCGCGCGAGATGAATCTGGACGGCAAGCGCATTGGCGTTGAATCGCTCTCCATGCGTGTGTTGGAGTCAAATTTGCTCTCGACCGCCGCACCTCGCGCCAGATTGGTAGCGGCTGACGATGTCATCAAACCCATTCGCATCATCAAAGATGCGAATGAAATCGCGGCGATGCGCAAAGCCATTGCCCTGACTCAAGACGTGCTGGCGCGCACGCTCGAAGAAGTGAAGCCCGGCATGACCGAGCAACAAGTCGCCAATATCATGACAACCAATGCGCTCAAAATGGGTGCGCAAGATGTGGCGTTTGGCGCATTGATTCAAACGGGTATGAGCGCGGCTTTTCCGCATGGCGGCGCGGGCGAGCGCGTATTGCAGGCGGGCGATCTGATGGTGATGGATTTTGGCTATCGCGTAGATGACTATCCGGCGGATCTGACGCGCACGATTGCCATTGCGCAGCCGCCGAGCGACGAACTCAAACGCATCTATGAAATCGTCAAAGCCGCCAACGCCGCAGGTCGCGCAGCGGTCAAACCCGGTGTGCGCTGTCAAGATGTGGATCGTGCCACACGCGCGGTCATCGAGCAAGCGGGCTACGGCAAATACTTTACGCATCGCACAGGTCATGGGCTGGGGCTAGATGTGCATGAGCCGCCGTTTATGGTCGAAGGTGACACCACCGTGCTACAACCCGGCA
>CAZVQE010000137.1:0-6740 GCA_964628875.1 uncultured Anaerolineae bacterium | reverse complement strand
GCGGCGCCAATCAGTCGAAGCATCATCGCCGTAAAAATAACGCCGCATGTCATTGTCAATGCCAACCACATCCAAACCGCGATTTGAAAAATGAACCACTGACTCAGAGCCAACTAAACCCGACGAGCCAGTAATAATTGCAACACTCATGATAAATAAGTTTGCTAACTTTTCTCAATCTTGCTGCGTTCGCTGAGCTGCCGAAGCGAATGAAGCGCCAACAAACTACGGGCTTCGACAGGCTCAGCTCTCATGGACTAATAGAGAAAAGTAAGCGTGCTACTTTAGCACAGCGCGATATGCCTCCAGCGTGCGATCTGCAAAATTTTTGACTGAAAATCGCTCAGCGAGCTGTGTCGAGATGTGGTGTATTTGAGCCGCATCGAGTGCAGTGATCCGTTGTAGCGCAGCGTCTAGCGCATCAACATCGCGCAACTCAAATGCCCCTGCTCCGCCGTCGCACATAATCTCATCAAACACCGTATCGCGCACGTAGCACACAGTTGTGCCGAGCGCATACGCCTCGATTGCCGGCAAACCAAAACCCTCGATCTCCGACGGCAACAGCAACGCGCGCGCGGAGGCGATCAGTTGTTCCAATTGCGCGCGCGGCTGGCGCGGCAACACGCGCACGTTACGCATGCCTTTTGCCAGACGTGTCGACGCATCATCAAGAAAACCTACCAACACAAGCTCAGGCAACTCACGGCGCGATTGCAGTTGCGCCCACATCTCTAGCAGGGTCGCAGTTTGCTTGTGCGGCGCGTCAGACGCGAGGTGAATCACGCTATCCGTTTTTGTTGCCATCGAAGAACTAAGTGCAACGGTAGAAGCCTCATAGGTCACCACAATGGGCGGTATCCGCAAGTGATGCTCGTCGCAAAATTCATTCACCTGTTTGCGCGCAAACTCGGACACCGCGATCACAAGATCAAACTTTTGCAGGCTCGATTTGATAAGCGCGATCCAATAAGCGTAATCAAATCGTGAGCGATATCGCGGATAGTGCCGCGCGTAATACGGCAAAATCATGTCGTGGATCGTACCGACCGTTGCGCATCGCGGGCGCGCAATCAACGACAAATAACCCTTTGGATAGTGCCAGATGTCCGAGTCATCTCGATGCCACAGTGGATGCGTGTTGTCCGCGAGCAGCCGCGCGAGCTGGCGGTCTGTGCGAATCGGTATCTGATAGTTGTGTATGTCGCCCGCGAGCGCATACGACGAGCGCGAGGTGATCGTGCGCATCTGCAAATCAGGTCGCGCGCGCAATTCATTCAACAGCGTATCGGTCATCTGCGTGATGCCAAGGCTGCGGTCGCGCTGCGGATTTTGATCGGCGAGATAGTAGGTGACGCGCATATCAGTTTTGCCCCTGTGCGGCACGATACACCGCGATGGTCTCGTCTGCGCAACGCTCCCACGAAAATTGTTTGGCGCGCTGTATGCCACGCTGCCGCAGATCGTGGGCGAGCGCATCATCATCGAGTATGCGTTGAATGGCGCGCGCGATATCCGACGCATCCTCTGCGTTGATGAGCAACCCCGCATCGCCGGCGACCTCCGGTAGCGATGAGTTATTTGAGGTTACAACGGGACAACCGCACGACATTGCCTCAAGTGGCGGCAAACCAAAGCCCTCATACAGCGACGGATACACAAACACATTCGCCGCGCCGTAGGCAGCCGCGAGGTCGTTGATCGGTAGCTTGCCGAGGAATCGCACATGCGGCTGCAAACTCAATCGTTCAATCTCGGCGTGCACCGCATCAAAGCGCCATCCCGTCGGTCCAATATGCACAAGCGGCATAGTCACGCCACGCATGCGCAGCTCAGCGTAGGCTTGTAGCAGCCGCACGATATTTTTGCGTGGCTCCAGCGCGCCGACGGTCAAGATAAATTGCTCCAGTTGATATTTGGCGCGAAAGCCATTCACCGCATCAACAGACACTGGCTGAAAGTCAGATGAAGCCGCCTCATACACAACATCTATTTTTTGCGGATTAACATCAAAACAACGCACGATGTCGCGCTTGGTCTGCTCGGACACGGCGATGATGCGACTAGCTCGGCGCGCAGACAATGGCATAAACACGCGCGAGTAGTTGCGATGCCAAAACGTAAAACGCGACGGGTCATCAATGATGGTCGTATCGTGAATTGTCACAACAGTCGGACACGGCGACGAGAGTGGCACGATATTGGCGGGCATATGCAGCACATCTGCGTGTCGCGCGCGCGCTTGTGCAGGCAATTGCACATGCATCCAATACAGATCACGATAGAGTGTGTCGAGCCTCGTGCGCAAGGTCTTGCGCTGGCTCATGTCACGCTGCTGATCTACCGCCAGCAACTGAAACTCATCGCCGAGTTTGCGTTGAACGCCAGCGACGAGATTACGCGCATAGGTCGCGGTGCCAGCCTGATTGACCTGTGCAATCGAAAAGTCAAACGCTATCATCAGAGTGTGGCACGCTGTGACGCAATTAGCCCCGCCAACCAAGGAAAGACATACATGACAAACGGCGATTGATCGGGCGGCGCGGTAAGGTTGTTGATCAAAAATCCACACGCAATGGCAAAAACGATGATGGCTAATCCACGCCACATGCCGCTTGATTTGCGATAGATGCTAAATGCGCACCACAACACGCCCGCAAACCACGCCACAAAAATCGCCAACCCGGGCACGCCGAGATCAGTTGTTAGCTTAAAGTAGCCGGCTTCCTCGCCGATGCCTTTTTTGCCGCCGGGCAACTCGACGACACCTTTGGACTCATTACGCAAGCCGGCTTGTCCGCCGTAGCCAAGCCCGTAGCCAAAGGGTTTGGCTTGCACACGGCGAATGCCATCCATCCACTGTTCATCGCGTTGATTGCAGGATGACTCGGAGCATGAGATCGTGCGATTGACAAATGTGCGCACCGTCGAGCTGCCTACATATGCGCCCGCCGCGCCTATCGCACCAACGATTGCCAAGACGATGAGCAGTTTCCATTGGCGCATGAGCAACAGCACGATCAAAATCTCAACCGCCGCCGCAAAGATTGTCATACGTGTCAGATTTGCCAGCAAGCCCGCTATACAAATCACAAACGTTAGAGCGCGCCACAGCGTGATCCTTGAAAATAAACGATAGGTAATCACAGGCATGATGACCAAAAACGGCAACGCGAAACCTTGACCGCTCAAATACACCGAGACAGCGCGGCGCGTGATTTCTTTCGAGTTGGTTTCCGCCCAATAGTTGGAAGGCATATCTTGCAAATAACTCAGCACCTCAGTGTTGAGAAAATCGCGGAAGTAGATCGGCACGCCGAGCTTGACATGCCATTCGGTCGGAATAAAAAAGCGCTCGATCAAACCAATGCCGCAGGTAATCACGCCGACCCATGCAATCGCGTTTAGCGCGCGCGCGATTTTGCTCTCGCCAAATGGCAGCAGTCGCCCAACTAAAAATGGCGCGATATACAACAGCCAATCCCGCGCGCCATACAGTCGTGCACTCAGACTGATGCCAAAATCGCCGACGATGCGATTCTGCAAAAGCAGATAAAGCAACACGAGCGCGACCCAGATCAGCACGATCAAGTCCATGCCGATCCAGTGTATTTTTTCTTTGCGAATGAATACGCGATAGAGCAAGCTGCCAACTGCCAGCGCGACGCTGACGCCAAGTAGAGCTTCCTTCCATGCGGCGACGGCGCGCACAGCGCCAAAACCTATTTTGATCTGCGCCAGCAATATGGTCAAAATCAACGAGTGAAATGGCAATAGCACAATAAACGCCATGAGCGCAAAAAACGCATAGCGTGCGAGGCGATTAGGCTGCCAGACTGCAGCGGTCGTATTTGTCATGAGAACAAAGTGTGAATGAGTTCGGAATAAGAGTAAATTTTGTCATTCTGAGGAGCGCACGCGACGAAGAATCTCTATAGTGTCAACAGTTGAGATTCTTCACTTCGCTACGCTCCGTTCAGAATGACATGCATACTTTCTTGTGCTTATTCCAAATTCACTTTATTTAGATTATCCACAGATACAATGGCGCGGCTTGAACACATCTACGCGCACGATATTGTCGAACACCGCCGCAAATATTGCACTGCGCGGCGCAACCACCGGCACTCGATTGATCGTGCTTTTCATCGTCGCAAAAATTTTATCGCCCGAAAGTTTTGGTGTGATCTCAGCGTCGCTGGCGATCATTGACATCGCCAAAGTGGTCGCTGATTTTGGCATTGACGCATATGGCATGCGCCTACTCGCTACTCAGCCTTCGCGCGCAGGTTTTACGTTGGGCGACATGCGTTTGGCAAAGTTGATCTGTGGCGCAGCAGCGTATGTCGTTGCGTTGGGGCTGCTATGGGTCAGCAATGGCGCCGCGCAAATTGCGATTGATGCGCCATTGGCATTGCTCATCGCAGCGACGTTACTCAGCAACTTGGCGATTGATTATTTTCAGTCGCGGCTAGAGGTGCGCGAGATCGTCGCGCCTGTCATCGGCATCAGCTTATGCACGATCACCGCTGCGGTCGCGCTTAGCTTTTTTGTAACATCTGCGTGGCTTGTGCTGTTGCTGCCGTTATCTGAATCGCTGATTGCATTTGTGTTGTATCGGCGATTGAAGCGCGCAGTACGACCCATTCAACAAAGCAATCTGAGCAACGCGCTCAAACTAATGTCGTACAGCTTGCCACTGGCGATCACGGTCATCATCGTGGCCATCTACTCGCGCATCGGCATCCTCGCACTCAAACAATACTCGGGCGACGCGGCGGCGGGCTATTTTGGCGTCGCCTCACGATTCACCGACCCTTTCCAATTGATCGCGGCTTCATTTGCCACATCGTTGTATAGCCATCTCTCGGCCGCGCTCACACACAAAAACAAAACCGACGCGCGCGCCATTACACAAAAATACTTGCTCGGTGTGTTGGCTTATGGTGTCGTGTGCGCGCTACTGATTATTTTTGTTTCGCCAGTTTTGGTGAATCGGTTTTTGCCGCAATACACGCCTGCGCTGCCGATCATGCGCGTGATGGGCGGACTCGTCATCGCACAATCACTCAATCAGTGCCTGACCGCGATCATCCAAGCACACGGTCACTTTAAGTGGATGACCGCGTTGTCGGTGTGGAATCTAATTGCGATTGTGACGTTGGTCGCCCTGCTCTTGCCGGTGAATGGCGCGCTCGGTGTGGCGACTGCGTTGCTCATCGCTGAGGCGCTCAATGCGGTGATTCAGTTTGCGCTGAGTCGCAAAGCGCTGCGTACCGAGACCTCATCCTCTTAGCCACACCGCGCCCCACACCACGAGCATGCCTGCCAACATTGACCAGATCGCGTTGCGCGTGCGCCACGCCACTAGGCTAGTGACGATGCCGGCGATGATGCGCTCGTTCATTGGCGACAAGTCCAATTCACCTGCGCGATACACCAAGCCCGGAATCGCTATCGCCGTCAACAACGCGGCTGGCACAAAACGCAGCGAACGCATAAGCCACATGGGCAGCTTGATGCGATTGGACAGCTCGAGCATGGCATAGCGCTCAAAAAATGTGATGATCGTCATCACCACAATCAAGAAGACGACTATCATCGCTTGGCTCCAGTTTGGCGCGACTCAATCCACAAGCCAAACAACATGGCGATGAATCCAGCAATCAACAAACCCACCCGCAACGGCAGTGGATTGAGCAAAGTGCTGAGGATCGCGGCAAGCACAGCTGCAAGGATCGAAGGGCGGTCGCGCAGATTTGGCACGATGAGCGAGAGCATGCCTAAGCTCGGTGCAACATCGAGTTGCCAACTGGCTGGCACGCGCGCGCCAATAAACGCGCCAGCTACACATGCCAACGTCCACACCGTCCAACCGACAACCGAGATGCCCATGTAGTAGCCCCATTTCTCGCCGTCATTCATGGCGTCAAATTTGCGTATGGACAGGGCATAGGCATTGTCCACCATAAAGTAGCCGATGGCGATGCGTTTTATCAGCGGCAATGTGCGAATGTGCGGTCCCAAGGACATGCCATACATGAGGTGTCGTAGGTTTACAACTGCCGCCGCCAAGATAACGATGATGAGCGGCGCACTCGCTGCAAAAAGCTGCATGGCTACGATCTGCGCGTTGCCAGCAAACATAGAACCTGACACGATAATTGACGCCGCGACACTAAAACCACTGGTGACAGTGGTTGCTCCTGCGATCAGCCCGATTGCCACCGCGCCCGGTAAAAATGGGGCATTGTCGCGCACGCCATCCCAAAATGCTGCGCGATTCACTTGATGCGCTCCAAAGCTACTCCGTTTAGTGTGATGGTCGCATCTTTGGACCAGTCAAATTGCTCAACCGTGTTGCGTATTTGCGCGATAAATCGCGGTGTGTCGCACGTGCCACCCAGTTTATACGTGCCGATCAAATTTACAACGACTTTGCCGCGCACCACGTCAGAGTTTTGTACGCGGATGTTTGATTGATACAGCGAGTTATAAAAACCGTTGCTGTCTTTTATTTTGATTGCAAAAAGCTGCGTCAACGCCGCCGCGACGGGTTTGTCCGTTTCTTTGATTTGAATGTCCACTGGCACAACGCTATCATTACAGCCAATCTTTACGCCCGACTTGCCATTGTCTTCGAGCGCGATCATAAAAATTTTGACGGTGTTAGGTGTTGCGGTCGGTGTGACGTTTGGTGTCGAGGCAGGCGGTGCGGGTAATGGCGGCGCAGTTGGCAA
>CAZVQE010000136.1:0-6747 GCA_964628875.1 uncultured Anaerolineae bacterium | reverse complement strand
GTTGTGGCACAATCTTTTGATCTTACTGCATGATGCGCTATCTAAAATTGCTGCTGCTTTTTGTCAAAACTAGCTTGCTGACTGAGCTGGAGTACCGTGCAAATTTCATTGCGCAGGTGTTGCTCGGCGCGCTGTGGGCGCTGGTCAGCATTTTGAGCATTACGCTATTTTTTTCGCACACCGACCGACTCGGCGGATGGAGCTACGAACAAGCGATGGTCGTGGTCGGCATTTACACGATTATTGATGGCATCATTTTTGCCACACTTGAGCCCAATGTCAAAAAGCTCATTGACATGGTGCGCCAAGGCACACTTGATTTTGTGTTGCTCAAACCTATTAATAGTCAGTTTATGGTCAGCGCGCGAGAGATGAAATTTTCGGGATTTGCGGATATGACAGCGGGCGCGATTACCATCATCTACGCGCTCACGCGCGCAGGCTACACACCGACGCTCGCCAGCCTCGCACAATTTGCGCTCATGTTGCTGACGGCGCTGCTCATCGTCTACAGTGTATGGATCATGATGGCGACCACTTCATTTTGGTTTGTCAAGGTCAACAATCTGTCAGAGGCTTTTCGTGCCATCTTTGATACGGCGCGTTTTCCAGTTTCGACTTTTCAGGGCGGGCTACGCATTGTGCTGACGTTTGTGTTACCGGTGGCGTTTATCACCACCGTGCCCGCGCAAGCCATGCTTGGCATGCTCGACCTGCGCACGATGTTGATCGGCTTTGCCATTGGCGCAGGCGTGTTTGTGTTTAGCGCTCGCTTTTGGAATTACGCCATACGCAACTACAGCAGCGCCAGCTCATGACAACGCCGCAAACGCGCGCAACACCTGCTCACGCGTGTGCGCGAGCGTGCCCGAGGTGTCAATCACTACGTCCGCACGTTTGAGTTTTTCGGCTTGCGAATTTTGTGCGCTGACTCTTGCGCGTGCGTCTGCCTCGCTCATGCCGCGCGATTGCATCAGCCGCGCGATCTGTACCTCAGGCGCACAGTGAGTGACCCACACTTGATCGCACTTTTCCGCCCAATGATTTTCAAATAGCTTGATGACTTCGATCACGCACATGCGGTCGCGCGGCACAGCCGCAATTTGCCGCAGCAACTCCTCGCGCGCCGCAGGATGCACGATCGCCGCGTGCTTGCGTAGCTGCACCGCGGCATTAAACACGATGCGCCCCCTCGCCTTGCGATCTAGCTCACCGTCGGGTGTCAGCACGCTCACGCCAAATTCACGCACGATCTGCGCGAGGGCGGGCGTGCCACGTTGCACAACCTCGCGCGCCACCTGATCGGCGTCAATCACGATCACGCCAAGTTCGCGCAACACGCGCGTGACTTCGCTCTTGCCGGTGGCGATGTTGCCGGTGAGTCCGATGAGTTTTGCTTTTTTCATCGCAGGTAGCCGCCCGTGTATTTGTAGTTCATACACAGCGCGGTGACGTAGCTTGTGAGTTCGACGAGTTTCTTTTCGTGACCGGCACGTTCGAGCCAGAGGTCGAGAGCGCGGGCGCGGTGAATGAGTTTTTCGATCAGGTCACGCACGACGATGGCATCTACGCCGACCCAGTACGACACGCGGTTGATGAGCGATAGCTTTTGCTCGCGCATAAATATGTCGGCGCGCAAGTATTCTTTATGCAGCGAGCGCCGATTCAACCAGCGCGGCTCGGCGCGATACAACGACTGCAAATCCGGATCAACGTAGCCCGTCGTTGCCTCCTCGTAGGCTTTGAGCTTGGCGGCATCCGCGCGCATAAATGTGGCTACAGTCTGCTTGATGTCCTCGACGCGCTCATACATCCAGCTTGGGTCGGTTTGCACGGGTGGCGATTGATTGCCCCATTCGGCGACGATGTTTTGGGTGTATTTGAGTTTCTGCAAGACCGTCTTGCGTCGTGCATATTTTTTGCGCCAGCCTGAGCGCGGTGTCAGCCACACCGTAAATGTCTCGGCAAAATCTTCGTCGGGGTGTTTTTGCGCGTAATAGTCGCCGCTCGGATTTACGTGGCGTTTGCTCCACGGATTAAAGTCGTAGTCGTCTTCTGCGGGATACGTGTTAAAAAAATTGCCTTCGACGTTAAACATCGCGCGAAACTCAGGCGTGCGATACAGCTTGTAGCTGTAGCAAAATGCGTGACCCACCTCGTGCCGCAACAGCGCCACCAACTCTGCATCAGAGTAATGCCAACCGCGCAGCTCATAATTTAGCTCTTTGAGCAGCGGATGAAAGTCGTAAAACCCAAGCGAGATGATGGCTGAGCCAGCGATGCAACCATAGCCAGTCGAGACGTAAAAGATCGGCTCGAGCTTGGTGATGCCTGCGTTGCGCATTTCCTCGCGCACTGCGGCAATAGCTGGCTCAAAAAATGACCCTTTGAGTTTTAGCCCCAGCCGATTGATAGGCGTGTTGAGCATCTCATATTTGAGAGTCTCTTTTTGATACAACAGTTGGCGTGAACGGCGCATATGCAATCGGTGTAGACTGTCGCGCGAATGCGACCGATAAACCGAACAAAGATTCTAGCAAAAATTTTGGCGAGCCTGTTTTGTTGTGTGGGGCTAATTGGATGCGCGTCGAGCGCGACTCCAGTCGCCGACGTGCCGATTTTGCCGAGCGCCATTCACCCCAGCATGATCGCACTCTACAAAAATGGCATCGCACAGGGCAACAACCCGCGCGTGATGAGCAAACTCGGCGATTGCATGACCGATTCGCCAAACTTTTTAGCGCCATTGGCTGAGAATCGGTTTGAGCTGGGCGCATACAGCTCGCTCAAATCCGTGATACAGCAATTTGCCAATACGCCCGCGCGCAACGGACAAGGCTGGAGTAAAGATTCATTTGCGACGGTCAGCCTGACCTCGGCGGGCGGCTTTAATGTGGCGGGACCGCTCGACCCGACGTGGTCTGACCCAAAATGGTGCAGCGCAAATGAGACGCCACTTGCGTGCGAGTATCGCATCGCAAAACCGAGCATCGCCATCATCATGTTTGGCACAAACGATGTGATGGCGACCGAGCCAAAATTGTTTGAAGATGCGTTGCGGCAGATCGTGCGCGAGACTACCGCAAAAAACATCTTGCCGATTTTGAGCACGTTTCCGACGCGCCCCGAAAATCCAAAAAAGTCGGCGGAGCTAAACGCGCTCGTCGTCAAAATTGCCCAAGAAACAAACGCGCCGCTCATCAACCTCAATCGCGCGCTGGCGTCACTCGCCAATCAAGGCGTTGACCCAACCAACAGTACGCATTTATCGTTGCCAGCCAATGGGCGCGCCGATGTATTTACGTCCGATGGACTGCAAGGTGGCGCCAATATGCGTAATCTACTCACGTTGCAGGCAGTTGAGATGGCGCTTAGTGCCACAAAGTAACCCACCAGATGATCTAGGTGGTTTGTCAACTCATTAAAAAAAATTACGCCGTTGCGTTGATCTGCGCAACCTGCATGACGCTGCCGTCATCATTGAGCATGACCGTCGAGACCGACGCGGGCGACACACCGATGCGCTGAAAATAATCAAACGGCATGCCAAGAAAGTGCGCCAACGCAGCTTTGATCGTGTCGTTGTGCATCACGATGCCAACCACAGGAGGCGGCTGTTTATTCGTATCCGTGGGCGCGTCGCCCTCTTGTGGCGCAACTTTGACATTATGCGCAGCGATGATGTCGCTCACGGCGCGCACCACGCGCGTCTGCATTTCCACCAATGACTCGCCGCCCGGCAGTCGTCCCTCAGATGGTTTTTCGACGATCAGCTTCCACGCATCTTTATAGCGTGGATCGTCTTTGACATCTTTGATTTCTTTGCCGGTCAGCTCGCCCGTGTCAATATCGGCGAGGTCATTACAAATGCAGATCGGCAGTTGTTGCGCAGTTGCGACGGGCAACGCGGTTTCGATGGCGCGTTCGAGCGGGCTGGCATACAGCGCGCTGAGCTTGTGTTTGCTCAGGTGAATGGCTAACGCGGCAGCTTGGGTTCGACCTTCGGTGTTGAGGTGTATGTTTTTGTGGTGACCCGGCAAGCGCCCCGTTTTTACAAAATCATTGGTGGCGTGGCGTATGAGCAACAGTGTCAGCATAATTAACGCAGATAGATAAACGGATTCACCGTGACGTTATTGAGACGAATCTCAAAATGCAAGTGGGGTCCTGTGCTGTTGCCCGTGTTGCCCATCGCACCGATGGTTTGCCCGCGCGCGACTGGTTGCCCTTGCACCACGTAAAAACGGCTCAAGTGCGCGTAGATCGTGCTAAAGCCGTTGTTGTGATTGACGATGATGAGATTGCCATAGCCGACGGTGCTCCAACCTGCAAAGCTGACATAGCCGTTGTCCGACGCATAGATCGGCGTGCCGACATTATTTGCCATATCAATGCCGCGATGACCCGCCCAATAATTTTGCGTCAGCACATAGCCCGGCACCGGCAAACGAAACGCGCCAGTCGCCGCACGCGCGGCGGTCTGCGGACGCGCAGCAGGTTGCGCCGCCGCTTGCCCTGAGGATGAGATTTGCGCGATGCGATCTTGAAACACAAAGGGTTTGACGCCGCCCGGCACCACCACGCGCGTGCCCGGCAACAAGTTTGCGCCGCCGCTCAAGCCATTCAACGGCGAAGTCACAATATCTTGTGTCGTCGCCTTAAATTTTTTTGCAATCGAATCCACCGTATCACCCGGTTGCACACTGTAATAAATGCCGTCCGTCGGCAAGATCGTCAGCACTTGACCCACGTCGAGCTGATCGGGCGACTCCTCGACTTTTGGATTCGCCCAAACGATGGTGGACGGCAATAAGCCATAGGTTGCCGCAATCGCCTCAACGTTGTCGCCCGGTTGCACGGTATAGCTGAGAATTTTGCTGCGTGTGATGATCGGCTTGTTGGTTTGCGGCACAATGAGTCGGCTGATGACGCCATTCTCCTGATTGACCGCGTTGATCACATTTTGCGAAAACGCCTGCGCATTGACAATCTGCGAAAGATTATTGATGTGAGGTCCTGTAATCAGCGGAATATTGGACGCCGCCGCGCCCGTGACGCCTTCGATTGCGCCTTGCGCGACGTTGCTAGAGCTTGTCGGCGTGTTGAGCCTGAGCGTCGCCAACACAATCGCCAAAAACGTCACGACGACAATCGCAATATGCGAAGTGTAGCGTCCGATGACGACCAGCGCACGCCAGCGCAAATCGCCTTCTTTGAATTGCTTTGATGCCCGCGCGATGCCTTGCTCGATGTTTTTTTGAATGACGCGCGCGCCAGATGTCACCACATCTTTGCGATCCATCAGTTCATGCTATCACAGCCGCTGCCGAACAGCCAAAAACGTACTGTGTCAACAAATACGTGGCAATTGCTCACCGATCTGCATATCTACGACGCGCGTGCCACCGATAGCTGTGCGCGCGACGACCATACGCGCGTGTTGCTCGACGACGCGCCCGATGATGGCAGCATTTTTGCCAATCGGATGTGCGCGCATGACAGCCAGCACCGCCTCCGCGTGCGTCGCAGGCAACATCGCCACCAGCTTGCCCTCATTTGCCACATAAATCGGATCCATGCCAAGCATATCGCACGCAGCTTGCACCGCTGGCGCGACCGGCAAGGCACGCTCTTCATACTCGATGCCGACGTTTGAGGCGCGCGCGATCTCATTGAGCGACGACGCTAGCCCACCGCGCGTCGGGTCACGCAACACATGGATGTCGCGCGTGACGGCGAGCATGTGTGCCACCAAGCCATTGAGCGGCGCTGAATCGGACTCGATGGGCGACTCAAACTCAAGCCCTTCACGCACACTCATGATCGCCATGCCGTGCGCGCCAATCTCGCCGCTGACGATGATGACATCGCCCGCACGTGCGCGATGCGGCGCGATATGCACATCGTCGGCGATCACACCGATACCCGCCGTATTGATAAATATGCCATCGCCGTGACCTTTGTCTACGACCTTAGTGTCGCCGGTGATGATCTGTACGCCCGCTGCATGCGCCGCCGCTGCCATGTCATTGACGATGCGTCCGAGTTGCTCCATCGCCAGCCCTTCTTCGAGAATAAAACCCGCCGTCAGATACAACGGTGTCGCACCGCTCATGGCTAGATCATTCACAGTCCCATTCACCGCCAGATCACCGATGCTGCCACCCGGAAATACAAGTGGGCGCACGACAAACGAATCCGTTGATACGGCGATGCGTTTGTGCGCCGCGAGACTCACCACCGACGAGTCGCCGAGATTTTCGAGTGCCTCATTCTTAAAGGCAGGCAAAAATAGATGCTCGATCAATTCCGCCGAGAGCTTGCCGCCGCCGCCGTGACCCATGACGATATTTGGATAATCGCGCAGCGGCAACGGGCACGACCAGCCCTCAAAGTTGAGATCAGTAGGTTGATTTGACATCATGCGTAGCCATAAATCTGCCGTAGTTGTAATACGCCGCGCAGGCGCCCTCGCTACTGACCATCGTCGCGCCGAGCGGCGTGCGCGGCGTGCATTGCTTGCCAAACGCAGCGCACTCGTGCGGCTTGATGCGACCTTGCAGCACCTCGCCCGCACGGCACAGCAGCGACTCTTGCGTTTGAATGGCGCTCACGTTAAAGCGCGTCTCAGCGTCAAAGTCACGATACGCCGCATTGAGTTTCCAGCCGCTCTGTGGGATCACGCCGATGCCACGCCAACCGCGATCGGTGACTTCAAATACATCCGCGAGCATTTTTTGCGCGGCG
>CAZVQE010000135.1:0-6791 GCA_964628875.1 uncultured Anaerolineae bacterium | reverse complement strand
CGTTGGCAACGCAATCAACGAAACCGCCGGAATAAACAACGACAAAATCGCGCTGGCGCCCAAGCCAAATGCCATTGGCAATTTTCGCCCAAAGCGATCTGACAATTTGCCAAAACGCGATGGCAGGATGCCGAGCAGAATAGAGGAGGGCGCATATGACAATCCGATCAGCGCTACGTTTTGGGTGACGTGATCTTGGATGTAGCGCAAGATAAATGGACTAATCGAATACGCCGACGCGCTGGTGAGCAAGACGACCAGCAACACGGTCAAGATGTGTTTGCTGATTTTCTGATGTTCTTCGCCGGTGCTTTGCAAGACGATGTGGTGTGTTTCTTCGATGTGAAACCACGCAATCCATAGCGCAATTAACCCACCGACCGTAAACAACAAAAACGTAAACATCCATGCTTGTGGCGTGATGACCAATTCGCCGCGAATATCAAAACCTAAAAACAACAAGATGGGAATCGCTAAAATCACGCCATACAACCCGCCGCGATATTGCGATTCTTCGGTGGTGCCAAAGCTGCTGCCGCGACCGGCTTCGAGCGCGAGATCAGAGGTCATAGCGTACGCCGCAAGTAACATGGTGCCGAGTCCGAAACCATGCGTAAAGTTTGCGGCAAACAGCATCAGCGTGTTGCGCGCAAACGCAAACAGCAACATCGCAACGATCAGCAAAGCCGCACCTAGCACCAAGAATCGTTTGCGTCCGTAGGTGTCAAGCGCACGACCGATGACCGGACGCGAGATAGCTGTCGTAAATGCGCTCACCGCGTACAAACCGCCGATCTCGATGCCAGAGGCTTTGAGCTGCGTCGCGTAGATCGGCAACACTGCTACCACCGTCGTCACCGACAACGAGGCAAGTGTGATGATCCAGCGCATACGTTGCAGTGCAAATTGCGCTGTGTGTTGTGTAACGAGCAGCGCTGGCTCAGCAAAGCCCGTCAAAGATGAATCAGCTTGCGGATCGGTTTCTGTCATGAATGTGCAAAGCGCGCGACTATTGCAGCTTGAGCACCAGCGCCAAAAATGTGCGTAAATATTCCACTACATTCACGGTAGCGCTGCTTGTTGCGGCAACGCTGGCTGGTCCGATAAACGCCGTCCATGTGCCTGTCGTTGTGGTTGTTGTGATTGGCGTCACCGTCTTGGTAATTGAAAATGTCGCATTTGGCGGCAGTGTGTGTGCCAAGTTTGTGGCGATAGCGCCGTACGCGTTGTCTGTCAGCGTGTGTGTTGTTAATGTAATTGTGCCGGTGTTTTTGACGGTGTAACACACAGTGACAGGCGTATTTTTGAGCACATCTATGTTGCTGCTCGTGCCGCACTGATTGGAATTTGCGCTATACGTTTGTTGCAGGCTGATGGACGGTGGCGTCACGCTGATGCTCGCGGATGCGGTGGCTGATGCAATCACGAGCGAGCCGAGTTCACCATCGGTTGCTACCCACGTCACTGTGTTGGTGACTGATTGCGATACCACAATCGAACGAATGACCGAGTAAGACTCATTCGGCTGCACCTCGAAGACAAATGGTGACATTGCGCCAAATTTATTATCAGTGATGGTATGAAGGCGCATGATAGCTGGACCGTTATTTTTCATCGTGTAGCAATATGCCAGCGTGTCACCCGGCAACGCCGAGAGCGTCGTTGTGCTGGCGCATGAGCTCGGGTCTTTGCCGACAGTTACTTTGAGCGAAATCGAAGGCGGCGTGACATTGACTGTGGCGGTGGCAGACGCAGTGTAGCTCAAAACGCCATTTGACGCGATCCAATTTGACACGTTTGTCGTCGTTTCGCTGAGTGTCGCCGTCCGCGTAAATGGTCCAAGCACCTCACCCGGCAAAAGCGAGTCATACACAAGGTTGGATTGCAACACGCCAAATTTATTGTCGGACAACGAAAAGTATTTGAGCGCGTCGCTTGTTCCGTTTTGTAGTGTGTAGCAATACAACACCGTTGCGCCCGGTGCGGCTGAGATAGTTGAGCTATCTCCGCAAATGCCATTGGTGCTAGCGGTCAGCTTAGCGATGACATTGGGTTGAATAACAACTGCGGCATTTGCATTTGAAGAAGCCGTTGAGCCTGAGCCGCTCGCGCTCCATGTCGCGTTATTTACAGTTGTTTGATTGACATTGACCGTGCGCGTGATCTGATAGGTTGAGTTTGGTGTGAGGGTCAATGTGGATGAAGAAAAGATCGCACCGTATTTATCGTCGGTTAATGTGTGTGTGGTTAGTGCGACTGTGCCGACGTTGTGGGCGATGTAGCAATAGGTGATCGCTGCGGCGCCATTCACCACAATAGTGTTGCTCGACCCACAGTCTGGGGTTGTGCTGACCGTGATGCTCAGCGAGATAGCAGCCGCGCCAGCAGAATCGGTTTCGGCATGTGCCAAGTTTGCGCTTTGACTGGCGGGTGCACCAAGGATAGACAGCACCAGCGCCAAACAAAACACACAACGCTTCATTATTTGATTTGGCATAACGTCAGTCATTGTAATGGACGCATTTTGAAATCTGACGAATCGGATGCGCGAAGCGGCGATCTACTCCATGCGTGCGAGACGGCGCATGGCTGCGATCAGACAGACGATGGTGAGAATGGCATACGTGACGGTGAAAATCACCACAGGGGGTAAAACGCTGATAACCGTGGGTGTTGCGCCTGCACTCGTAAGCGTGATGCTAAATTGCATGAGCTGACTAGTATTTGCAAAATGTATCTCAGTAGCCGCATATGCGCCCAATGGACTGAGACAAATTAACAAATACGAGCCATACGCAATGACCCGCTCAAGAGCGCTGCCGGGCGTAGCGCTTGAGCTGATTGCAGTGATCACGAGCGTAAATAATGGCAGTCCGATGAGCATGCTCAGCACAACGCCATAGCTCAGGATATTTGCAGAGACACTGCTGCGCGCAGTCGTCGAAATGAGCAACGCCAGCGCCACAAAACAAATCGCGCCTAACCATGCGATCCACAGCCCGATTGCCACTTGCGCAATTTCGATTCCACCGAGCAAATAGGCGATGGTCAGCAACGGCAAAGCAACGAGCATAAATAATGAAACATACGCGACAGTGCTGAGCCATTTGCTCCATACGATGTGCCATGCGCTAGAAGGCGTCAATCGCAAAAGGTCTAGCGTGTGAGTTTCGCGTTCCTTGCTGATCGCGGTTGCGGCTAACGCTGGCACAACAAACGCAGCGATGACGATCTCTGTGCCCATGATGATCCAATACAAGGGTTGCCCGACAGCGCGCGGCCCGCTGCGAAACTCACTAGAGCCAAGCGACGCTCCCAAATAAATCAGAAAAGTAATTCCACCGACGATGGCGGCAAATATCATGAGCGCTGCAGGCGTGTATGAATTGCTGATGCGGCTACTTAGTTCACGCCATGTTAACGGATTAAGTCGTTGCATCAACGCTCTCCTCTACAAGTGCGACTTGTGTGTCAGGTGTAATCGTCCAGTCGGTGTTTGCGATTTCATGAAATACGACGACCTGTGTGCCGCTGCGCATCAGTTGTTTGAGTAGGTGGGCTGCTTGTTGATAATCGCCGTTGTAGTCGGCGACAATCTCTCGCAAGCCGATGGCGTTTGGTTGCGATGTTGGCGCATCGAGTGGCGCGACCTCGTGCGCGTCGTGAATGTGCGGTGACTCATTCAACACTCGCAAAGCCGTCGGCACATCGCCCATAAATTTGATCTGCACGCGCCGATCACTTGGAGCGCGTTGTTTGATGGCGTCCGTCCAATCAAACGCGACCAATCGCCCTTCATGCATCAACCCAATATGCGTGCAGAGGCTTTGGATTGGCGGCAACGACGCAGCCGTTAGCACAATTGTTTTGCCCATGTCGCTCAATTCGCTGATCAGGGCGCTCATCTCGACCTGTGCGCGGGGGTCGAGCTTGGCGAATGGCTCGTCGAGCAATAACACTTGCGGATCATGCACCAAGGTGCGCGCGAGCGCCAGTCGCTGCTTTGCACTTTGAGTCAGTGGCTCTATGCGGTCATCGCGGCGGTGATGCAAATCAACCAATTGCAAGAGGTTGTCTATCGCAGTGTTTATCTCATTGGCGGGCACGTCGTAGCATGCCGCAAAAAAACGCAAATACTCACCAACAGTCAAATCACTATATGCGCCAAATTGCGCAGGCATGTAGCCCACCAATCGCCGCACGATCTCCGCATCCGTCACCGTGGATGCGTCAGCCACAAAAATCTCGCCGCTTGTAGGTTTTATCAATGAAGCAATGAGTTGGAGCAGGGCGGTTTTTCCCGCGCCGTCTGTGCCAACAAAACCAACAATCGCGTCAGACTCGATCAACAACGACACCGCCTCTAGCGCAGTCTTGTGCGCAAAACTTTTGGTGACGTTGATGAGTTCGATCATTGTCTTATTTGAGGTTGATAGTCTTTAGTGTTTAGTTGTTAGTTAGACCTAATGACTAAATACTAAATACTAAATACTAAATACTAATAACTAAATACTCATTACTGACTCCCCACCGACTTTACAATTTCGCGCAATCCATCCTCAAGTTTGATCTTTGGCGCGAATTTGAGCATCTCTCTCGCGCGGGTCACATCGGCGCACATACGCGACACGCCGCCACTCTCAGCCGTCACACGCAGCACATTCAATTCTTTGCCAAGCACATTTTGAAACGCAGACAACAAATCATTGATAGAGGTCTCGACGCCGCTGCCGATGTTGATCGTCACGCGGCTGATATTGGGCGCATTGCTGGCAGCGATCAGTGCGCTCACCACATCATCCACATACACAAAATCGCGCGTCTGTGTGCCGACGCCATGCACGATCACCGAGCCGCCGCCGAGCGCCTGCCGCGCAATCGCCGGAATGACCGCAGGGTGCGATGCACGCGGCAGTTGACCCGGACCATACGCGTTAAAAATGCGGAGCGCGACGGTTTCCATTCCCCATAGCGCGCCGATCGTATGCACGTAATACTCCGCCGAAAGTTTGCTGACTGCATACGGTGAGGCGGGGTTTGGCACGCTGTCCTCGCGCATGGGTTGTCGGATTTGCTCGCCGTAGACCGCGCCCGATGAGGTCAGCACGACACGCCGCACGCCCGCGTCGCGCATAGCTTGCATGAGTCCAATTGTGCCATCTACATTGGCGTTGTTATAGTCCATCGGATACAGCACTGACTCAGGCACGCTCACCCGCGCAGCAAGATGATAGACGCAGTCCACGCTTTGCAGCAGCGTCCACAGCTTTGGCACATCGGTGACGCTACCGCGTGTGAAGTGCACCTCAGGCGCAAGTCGCGCGGGGTCGCCGCTGCTCAGATCATCCAGCACACGCACGGTGTGACCGTCTTTGGCGAGTGCGTTTGATAGCGCCGAGCCGATAAACCCTGCACCGCCTGTAATCAAAAATTTCATAGAGTTACTCCGCAGCTTTGACCATGCGTCCGAGCTTGCGACCGCCGATCAGATGCAGGTGAATGTGAAACACTTCTTGTCCGCCATCGCCGTTTGTATTCATAATCAGGCGATAGCCACTCTGTGCCACGCCAAATTCTTGGGCGAGCTTGCGCGCGACATTGACCATTTTGCCGAGCAGGGCTTCGTCGGTGTCGCTGGCGTCATTGAGCGTCGGGATGATTTTGTTGGGCACGATGAGAATGTGAACCGGCGCGACCGGACTGATGTCGTGAAACGCAGTCACGAGGTCATCTTGATACACCATCTTCGATGGGATCTCTTTGCGCACGATCTTGGCAAAGATCGTATCTGTGTTACTCATGCGATTGATTATAGAAGTAAAGTCGTGCTGGGCAACTTTATAATTCGCGCGTGGTGGGACGTCGGCAACCTTGGTTGATCCGCGCAGCGATCTTGGCTGTGGCGATTTTTGTTTTGGCGTTGTCTTCGGGCAAATCGCTTTTTGCGCCAAGTGCGGCTGTGACTGCAACACCGACACTCACGGATATCATCGCTGACGCGTCAAATGCCGACATGACCGTGACCGACACCGTTGCCGATATGGTGGATGCGGCGGCGATGCTTGCGACAGACGTCCCGACCGAGACGCCTGAGCCGACATTTACGGTGACTGCTATTCCAACGCAGCAACCGACCATCGCGCCGACACAAACGCAATTGGCTCAGACATCGCCCGCCGCAAGTGCCATTCACACCAGCACCGTCGCTGCCAGCGCAACGCGTACGATGACGCAGACAGCTGCGCCACTCACCACCACCGTCGTGGCGCAGATCCCAAGCAGCGCGCGCGTGCCGATCCTCATGTATCACTACATCTCAAAGCCGCCCGATCCGCGCGATCAGATTCGCGTCGGGTTGTCTGTGCCGCCCGATGCGTTTGAGCAGCAAATGAAATTTTTGCGCGACAACGGTTATCACACAATCAGCCTGATGGATTTGTATGAGCATCTGCGCGTCGGCGCGCCATTGCCAAGCAAGCCGTTGATTTTGACCTTTGACGACGGCTATCGAGATAACTATGAGTTTGCATTTCCGATCATGCGCAAATATGGCGCGACTGGCACGATTTTTTTGATCACAGACTTGATCGGCAAATACGAACCCTACATGACCTGGCAACAAGTCAAAGAGATGTCAGACGCGGGCATGAGCATGGAATCGCACACACGCACGCACCCCGACCTGCGCAATGTGGATTATGCGCATCGTGTATGGCAGCTCACAGGACCGATTGAGGACATCACAAAGTACACGGGCAAACGCCCATACTTTTTTGCCTATCCCGCGGGTC
>CAZVQE010000134.1:0-6805 GCA_964628875.1 uncultured Anaerolineae bacterium | reverse complement strand
AAAGATTTTTGAGCTTGGATTTTGGATTGCTGAATGTGGCTGCCAGCGACTGATTTCTTGCGCGGGAATCAGATGTGCGCCCGCGTCACGCAAATACTTTTCATAGATGGGTGAATTAGCAAACGCATGCCAACCGATCTCATAAAAATTTTGCGGTGCGATATGCCCGCCCGCCAGCAGTTGGCGATAGGGCGTGCCGCTATTGCAAATGGTATCTGCGCGCACATCGAAATGTGTGTCCACATTGATCGCCGTCACAGGCGAAAACACATTTGCCAAAGCCGCGCAATCTGGATACGACACGTCGTTGCCACCGCCGAGCGCGATCACGCGTTTGCCGTCGCGCAAGAGTTGCTCGACGTTGCGTTGATGCTGTGCGTGAGTTTGCTCCAGCGTCGGTTGAATGACGCTGTCGCCAATGTCAAAAATCACAAGCGGCGAGATGCGATTCACCGACAAGCGATATAGCCAACGCCGAATCGCTGCCGGCGCGCGCGATGCGCCGAGTCTGCCGCCGTTGCGTCGCACACCCTCATCTTGTGGGCAACCGATGATGACGACCTGCGCCGCCTCATAATCACGTTCGTCCACACGCACAACTTCGCCAAGCCGCACGTCGTTGGCGTCGTCGCGCCGAAATAGGAGCGAGGGGTCGGGGCGCGTCATTTGAGTTAGGTCAAATAGATTCATCTCACACCCACGCGCCGGCTTTGAGCGCGGTATCCATCACCGCAGAGGCATCTTGTGTTGAGGTGTTGTTGATCGTGTCAATCATCTCAGCCTCAGAGCCGCCCATCGCTGCACGACGCTGACGCACGAGCTGCGCAGGTGACGCGCTGGATGGAAAAGTCTTGCCCGG
This sequence comes from uncultured Anaerolineae bacterium, assembly GCA_964628875.1. Taxonomy (GTDB): domain Bacteria; phylum Chloroflexota; class Anaerolineae; order J036; family Brachytrichaceae; genus AQU-03. Next base: position 5,946 of record CAZVQE010000134.1, on the reverse strand, counting down.
GTTAAAAATCTTGGACGCATTGAGCGCCTCATGCACCGCCGCCATGGCTCCGAGATCGTCGTTGCTAAACAGCGCAGGCATAAATTCTTTTTTCTCCAAGCCGACGCCATGCTCGCCGCTAATCACGCCGCCGTTGGCAACGCATAGCCTCACGACTTCTTGAGCAATGTGATGCGCGCGTTCCGCTTCGCTCGCGTCCTTTTTGTTAAACAGCACGATTGGATGCAAATTACCGTCGCCCGCGTGAAAGACATTTGCAATCGGCAAATTAAATTCTTCGCCGAGCTTGATGACCTCACTCAGCACAAACGGTAGCTTGGTGCGCGGCACAACCGTGTCCACCAGATAGTAGCTTTGCGCCAGCCGTCCCATCGCCCCAAATGCGTTCTTGCGGGCTGCCCATGCGCGTGTTTGCTCTTCGGCGGTTTTGGCGGGACGCACGTCTATGGCGTTGTGTTGTTTGCACAGCATCACGATCTCGCTCATCAATTCATCCAGCCCGTCGTCTACGCCATCCACCTCGATGATGAGCGCCGCCTCCGCGCCTGACGGGATGCCGAGCTTATACATGTCGTTGACGGCTTTGATAGCGAGCCGATCCATCATCTCGAGCGCGGTCGGCAAAAACCCACGCGCGACAATGGCGCTGACGGTCTCAGCGGCGCTGACCAGATCGTTGTAGATTGCCAGCACGACTCGGGTGGCTTCGGGTAATCGCATCATGCGCAGCCACGCTTGTGTGATAAAGCCAAACGCGCCCGCTGCGCCTACATTCACCCCCGTCAAATCAAAGCCCGCGCTGTCGGCGGTTCCGTCGCCCGTCCAGATCACGCTGCCATCCTCCAGCACAAGCTCCAAGCCAAGTATGTGGCTGCTCGTCACGCCATATTTGATGCAATGTGGACCGCCGCTATTCATGCCAATGTTGCCGCCGATGCTGCACGCCTTTTGTGAGGATGGATCCGCCGCAAAATGATAGCCGTAGCTAGCAAGATATTGCGTCAGCTCAAAATTAATCACGCCGGGTTGCACTCGCACGCGGCTGTTGCGCGCGTCCACTTCGAGCACGCGATTCATGCGCGTGGTCGTGATGACGAGACCGCCGTTTAATGGCGTGCTGCCGCCCGATAGACCTGTGCCGCTGCCGCGCGCTGTGACTGGCACGCCCGCCGCACGCGCGAGTTTGATTGCCGTCGCGACTTGCTCAGTGCTGCTTGGCATGATGACGACATCCGGTGCGTGTGTATCCATGATGCAGCCGTCCGCCTCATACAACATCAATGCATCGCGGTCACTCACGACGTATTTTTTGCCGACGATCTTCTCAAGCGCGGTCACAAATTCAACAGTAATCATTTTTTAGTTTTCAGTTTTTGGCAATCGGTCTTTAGCCTCCACAAATTGTATGCCTGATGTACACTCGCGCGCATGTTGCGATTTCTTACTGCTGGTGAATCACACGGACCCTCATTGACAGCCATCCTCGAAGGTATGCCGTCTGGATTGCGGCTCACCGCAGCGCAAATAGATCATGACCTCGCGCGTCGGCAGCAAGGCTACGGCAGTGGCGGACGCATGAAGATCGAGCGCGATCACGCACACATCACGAGCGGCGTGATGGCGGGCAAAACGACTGGCGCGCCCATCTCATTCACCGTCAAAAATCTCGACCACAGCAAATGGCGCGAACGTGACATCGAACCGATGACCATCCCGCGTCCGGGTCACGCCGACCTCACCGGCGCGGTCAAGTATGGCTATCGTGAGTTGCGCCTCGCGCTTGAGCGGGCCAGCGCCCGTGAGACGACGATGCGCGTGGCAGTCGGCGCGGCGTGTCGCGCGTTTTTGGCTGAATTTGGCATCCGCGTTGGCGGCTATGTCGTCAGTGTCGGTGATGTGGGGCTGAGCGACGTTGCGCCCGCTGAGATCAACTACAGCGAGCGATTTGACGCGGCTGAGCAGAGTGACGTGCGCTGCTACGACGCAGCTACGAGCGAGCGCATGCGCAATAAAATCCGCAGCATCATGGACGCGTGCGATACGCTCGGCGGCGTCGTCGAATGTGTGGCGCTCGGTGTGCCACCCGGCTTGGGCAGCCATGTGCATTGGGATCGTCGTCTCAGCACGCAGCTCAGCGCGGCGGTCATGAGCATCCACGCCACCAAGGGCGTTGAAATCGGCGATGGCTTTGCTGAGTCGCGCGTGCCCGGCACTCAAGCGCAAGATGAGCTATATGTCGAGGACGGCACAATCAAACAACGCAGCAATCACGCGGGCGGCATCGAGGGCGGCATCAGCAACGGCGCGCCGATCGTGCTGCGCGCCGCGCTCAAACCCATTGCCACCACACTCAACCCGCTCAACTCGATAGACCTTGCCACGGGGCAAGCCATCAAGACGCAATATGAGCGCAGCGATTTTTGTCAGGTGCCGCGCGCAGTCCCCATCGTCGAAGCCATGATGTGCTTTGTGTTGGCGGATGCGCTCTTGCAAAAGCTCGGCGGCGATTCGATTGACGAGATGAAGCCACGCCACGCCGCGCTGCGCCAGATGCGCCTCGATCAGCTCATGATGGACGCCGTGCCGTGGCGCTTTGGCTATGAGGGCGAGTGACGCATTTTGATGCCACATTCCTCATCATCTGTCAATGAATCGCGCCCGAGCGATGAAACACACATCGAGACGAGCCGCATCGCGCGCGCGACGCGCCTAACCTCAATCGGCAATCTGAGCAGCCGCATCATCGGCTTTGTGGCAATTGCGACGCGCGCGGCGATGTTTGGCACCGACCGCGCTGTCAGTGCATTTGAACTGGCAGCCAATATCCCGTCGCTGCTCAACGATGTGCTGATCGGGCGCATGATGAGCTCGGCGCTCGTGCCGACGCTGAGTGCATTGAGCGAGGACGAGCAGCGTTCTGCCTTTGGCAAATTGCTGGGCGCGCTGATCGGTATCGTGCTAACGGCGCTCAGCGCCATCGCGCTTTTGCTGCTGTTGTTTGTGCAGCCACTCGCCACGCTCATCACTGCCGGACAAAATCAAGATATCAGCTTGGTGACGCTGCTCATGCGCATCACGTTGCCGAGTATTGTTTTTCTCAGTCTCGCGGCGATTGTCAGCGCGGCGCTGATGGCGCGTCATCGTTTTGAGTACACGGCGTTTAACGCAGCTGCGTTTAACGTTGTCATGATTGCCTGCACGTTGCTGCTCGCGCCGACGATGGGCGTGGCGTCGCTTGCGCTTGGCATGTTGCTGGGCAGCATCGTCCAATTTGCCATGCAACTGCCCGGCTTGCGCGATGTGCCTGTGCGCTTGTCACTGGATTGGCGACATCCGGGCATCCAGCAAATCGCCAAGTTGTATTTGCCGGTCATGGCGGGGCTTGTATTGGCGGCGATTGCGCAACAAGCCAGCTTTACGATTGCAAACATTATCACTGGCAGTGGCGTGTTTATCATGCGCCTTGCCGCGCAGGTGATCCAATTCCCACTCGGGCTGATCTCAGCGGCGATCTCAGCCGCGATATTGCCGACGCTCTCACGTCAAGCCGCAGATGCCACACACGACAACAGCCCATTCAAACAAACCCTCATGCGCGGATTGCGACTGGTGTGGATGTTTACCGTGCCAGCCACGATTGGCTTGTTGATGTTGGCTGAGCCGGTTATCGCGTTGCTGTTTCAGCGTGGCGCGTTTGACGCGACCAGCACGATTTTTACGGCGGAGGCGTTGCGCGCGGCGGCGCCCAATCTGCTGTTTTCGGCGATAGATCAGCCGCTCATTTTTGCATTTTACGCCCAGCGCAATACGCGCACGCCAACGTTGGTCGGGCTGATTTCGACGATGTTTTATTTTGTCATTGTTGGAGCGGGAATGGCGCTGTGGCGTGCGGGGCTGCGCACGTTTACGTTGGCTGATCTGGTGCTGTGTGATTCGCTCAAGACCGGCGTAGATATGTTGCTGATGGGTTGGCTGTTGTCGCGTAACGTTGGCGGTTTTGCCAAACGCGCGCTGATGACATTTGCGCTCAAGGTGCTGATTGCGTCTGCGGCGATGGCGAGTGTTGTTTGGTTGTTGAATGGCGCGCTGGCAGGCTTATTTGTTTCGCATACATTTATTACACGTGCGTTTGCGCTTGCTGTCGTTGTTGTTGCAGGCGCGGCTGTGTTTGGCGTGCTGGCGTTGCTGTTACGCATCGAGGAGCTAAATCTGCGGCGATTTATCAAGCGATAACTATAAGGTTGATTTTGTGGCGAATTGTCGTCAAATTGTCAAATATTTGATATTGACATTATGCGGATTTGTCGCACAATTCGCACATGTTGCGAAAATGTATTTTGCTTGCAGTTGCATTGCCCCTAATGCTAGGGTTTTTGACTGCACCTGTTGCAGCTAGCCAAAATAAAATCAGTGCCGCAACAGGGGATGATCCAAACGCGGTGATCCCGCCAACGGCGACTCCTAGGTCGCGTCCGACTAGTCCGCCGCCACCCACACAGCCCCCACCGCCGACTGATCCTCCGCCCAGCGCAACACCCGTTCCACCAAAGCCAACGGCGGTCGTAGCAAGCGCAACCGCAATACCGCCCAGCGCTACGCCGGTACCTCCTGCGCCGACAGCCGCCCCACCAAAACCTACTGACCCACCTGCACAGCCGCAACCGCAGCCAACGGCAATGCCCATCCCGCCTACATTGACTTTTACTTTTACACCGACTTTTATTCCGCCTACACGTACTCCGACGCCGACCTACACTCCAACATCAACAGCTTCGCCTACGGCTACACCGACCCCAACACATACACCGACGCCAACGCACACGCCCACGACCACCTTGACTCCAACACCGACTGCAAATGCATGTCAGCCAACATCGTTGGTCTCAACCGACGCGCAAAAAAATGTGCAGCGACATAGCGGCGTCATCATCAGCCAATTTCGCGCATGCGGTCCCAACGGCGAAGAGGATGATTTTGTTGAGCTGTTTAATGCGGGCAAAGATGCAGTGCAAATTGGCGGTTGGCAATTGCGCGTCTCGCAACCCAATGGCCGTATATCAACAACTTTGAATATCGCTGGCGGCACAATTCTTGCTGCGGGTCAATATTTTCTTGCGGCAAATGCTAATCAGTATGGCTATAGCGGTGTCATCAAGCCCGATCAGATTTATACGATTGGCGTGCCATCGTTAGGTGGCGTCGCATTGATTCGCCCCGAAGGCGATATCGCCGACCAAGTGGGTTTTGACAAAAATCCATTCCGCGAAGGCGAGACGCTACAGATGACCGCGCCGATATCGCGCAGTGCGCCGATCAATTTTGCGCGCAAGGCGTGGGCGGGTGTGGTGAGTTGTGCTGACACCGACAACAACCGCGCAGACTTTGACAACATTGAGGGCAATTCTCAGCACAACAGCACCATGGCTGTGACTCCCTGTCGAGAGTTTGCCGCGTGGCCCTTTTTTCACCTTAGCATCGTGCGCCCAACCAAGCTTATCAGCACGCTCGATCCGTTTGTCATTGCCACAAATGTTTTGTTAGCTTTATTGCTGGCGCTATTGTTGGGCTTCTTTAGCAATCTGCTCAATGACACGCTTGAATCCAATGAAGAGTCTATTCAGCAAATGTTTGTGTGGCTGCGCGCGCCCATCGTAAAACTGCAAAATGTTGCGATGAACATACATCAATGGTTTGTCAAGCGCAAACTGACCTTTGTATCGCAGACACTACATTTCGTGCTGATTTTGCTCTTGTCAGGTTTGATCTATGCGTTTTTGGATCCTAGCTTTTCGTTGATCAGAAGCGACGCCATCGCGTTAATCTCGACGGCAGCGATTGCAGTAGGGCTCGTGGCGATTGCTGATGATCTGGCGCAACTCGCCTATCTGCGCCGCAAGGGTGAGAGCGGCGTAGTAAAAATGCACACAGGCAATACGCTCTTAGCCA